>JAHIHE010000142.1 GCA_018899995.1 Patescibacteria group bacterium
AGTAAATTTTGATTTTCCCGATACATCTTTACATGATTGTGAAATAATCGTTAATCATAAAAGTTATTTTATAAATGTAAAAATTCATAATATAAAAGGCAAAGAAAATAAAAATGATATAGCTGCGGTAGAAAAATTATATTTTCAATACAGCGTTAATAAGAATTACACCTTGATATATGCTTGTTTTGGCATTAGATTTGAAAATATAAAAATAAGTTTTATTAAAGATTATTTGGAAATATTTTCACCACAATTTTTGCCGATTTATGTGAACCCAAGAAATGATAAGGTACAGGCTACTTACAAACACGATAAGATTTACAGAACAAGAGATGAATTTTTGAAAACGCTTAAAGAAAAATCAAAAAGCATTATTTTAAAATAAAAACAGAGTTTATGAATAAAATTTTTAATGAAGATGTTTTATTGGGAATAAATAAAATAGAAGATAATTCTATTGATTTGATATTGACCGACCCCCCGTATTGTTTAGGAAAGGATTACGGCAACGACTCTGATAAAAAATCATCTAACGAATATTTAGAATGGACATACCAATGGATTGACGCCGTTTTGCCAAAATTAAGAGATTCGGGCAGTTTTTATATTTTCTTAAGCTGGCAATATTCGCCGGAAATATTTGTTTATTTAAAAAAGAAATTAAGAATGGTTAATGAAATTATTTGGGACAGGCGAGTTCCCAGTATGGGCGGCTCAACGAGAAAATTTTCTTCCGTTCATGATAATATAGGTTTTTTCGTAAAAAACAATGATTATTATTTTGATTTAGACAGTATAAGAATTCCTTATGACGAGGAAACAAAAAAAGCTCGAACGAGGTCTATTTTTATCGGTAAAAAATGGCTAGAAATAGGTTATAATCCAAAAGATTTATGGAGTTCTTCAAGAATACATGCTCAAGATCCGGAAAGGGAAAATCATCCTACGCAAAAGCCGCTTGAAATAATAGAAAGAATTGTAAAAGCCAGTTGTTCAAAAAACGGAATTGTTTTAGATCCTTTTATGGGAACAGGAACAACAGCTATTGCTTGTTTGGCAAACGATAGGCAATATGCTGGGTTTGAAATAAACAAAGAATATTACAAAGTAATAATGAACAGGATTAAAAAATATAATAGCCGGCCAACATTATTTCAACAACAAAAAAAAATGGTTAATGATATTCATTCCCAGTCATCTTGCCTTTTTACCAAAACTTTAACTACGCATAAATGCCGTTAGTTTTTAAAACTTATCTGAGAATCTCGCATCCATTATTTATAATTTGATAATTCTTAGTAATTTAAAGTATAAAAAGTTAAACCTATGACCATACAACAAATTTACGATTTAGCGATTAAAATGGGAATAAACGCGGATCCCCGCGGGAAAAAAAAGATTGGCGAAATTATGACAAGGAGAAAAAAGCAGTACGAGAAAATGGGGGAGGATGAAAAGAAATATTATAACAAGGAAAAGCTTAATAATCCTTATCCGGATTCAATGGTTTTTGTCGGTTCTCCGGATAAAAAAGTTAAAAAGGTCTTGGCGGGAATTGACATTGAAACGCCTGAATTGCTTTTGGCCGACCGGTTGGGTGATATTGATCTTGCGATATCGCATCATCCGATATGGCCTTATGTTCCGGAAGTTATGGAATTTCAGACAGATTATCTCAGTAAGTGCGGAGTGCCTATAAATATCGCCGAACAGCTTACGCGGGAAAGGGCGAAAGAAGTTGAAAGAACGACAAAACCGTTAAATCATATGAGGAAAACAGATGCGGCGAAATTGTTAAATTTATCCTTAATCGCTCCCCATACCCCGCTGGATATTTTGGCCTTTGATTTTGTGGATAAATTAATAAAGAAAAGGAAGCCGGAATACGTGGAAGACGCAATCAAGATATTAATGGAAATTCCCGAATATCAGGTTGCCGCGAAAGAGGGATTCGGCCCGTCTTTATTTTTTGGCAACAAAGAAAACAGAGCCGGTAAAACAATAGTCGGATTCGTGGGAGGAACCAGCCCTTCGCATAAGATCTATGAAAAGCTGGCTCAAGCAGGAATCGGCACTTTAATAGATATGCATCTGGGAGAAGAAGGTAAAAAAGAAGCGGAAAAGCATCATATGAATATTATCGTTGCCGGACACTATTCCTCCGATTCCTTGGGAACAAATTTGTTTTTGGATGAATTGGAGAAAAAAGGAATTGAAGTAATTCCCTGCTCGGGGTTAATAAGGGTAAAAAGATTTTAAAAGAGATAATAATTATGCCGATTAAAATAAAACAAACAACATGGAATCTCAAGCCGCTTTTTAAAAGCGATAATGATCCGGCAATGGCGGAAGCAAGAAAAATAGTTGAGAGGGAAAGCTATAAATTTATCAATAAATGGCGAGATCGCGCGGATTATTTGGAAAATCCCGCGGTGTTGAGGCAAGCATTGGATGAATATGAGAATTGGCTTAAGTTTTATGGGACCGACGGTAAGGAAGGAAATTATTTTCATTTGCGCGCTTCGCAGGATCAGAACAGTTCGAAATTGAAGGCAAAGTTTAATCAAGTTCAAGAATTCAGTAATAAAATATTAAACGATATTCAATTTTTTCTTCTAAGAGTTTCGCGGATTGATATAGAATTGCAAAAAAAGTTTTTGGAGTTTGAGGGTTTAAAAGATTATAAGCATTTCTTGGAAAAAATATTTTCCGAGTCAAAATATTTGCTAAGCGAGCCGGAAGAAAAAATTATGAATCTTAAAGTTTTACCGGCATATATAAATTGGGTGAATATGACCGAAGGGTTTTTGGCAAAAGAAGAGAGGGAAGTGCTGGGAATCGATGGCAAAAAAGCGAAGAAAAATTTTTCTGAGATTTTAAATTTGACGAGCGATAAAAAAAGGCGAGTGAGAGATGCCGCCGCTACCGCAGTAAACGACATTTTCAGGAAAAATGCCGATGTCGCGGAGGCGGAAATGAATTCTGTAATGGCGGATAAAAAAATTAATGATGAGTTGCGACGGTTTCCGAGGCCGGATTCGGCGATGCATTTGAGCGATGATATTGCGAGTGAGGTTTCCGATGCTTTGGTTGGCGCGGCAAGCGCGAGGTTTAATATTTCCAAGAGATATTATCGGCTAAAAGCTAAACTATTCGGCGTAAAAAAACTAAAATATCATGAACGCAGCGTGGAATATGGGAAAATTGACAAGAAATATTCTTATCAGGAAGCGGTTGATTTTGCGCATGATGTCTTTGAAAAAACTGACAAAGAATTTACCGATATTTTTAAGAAATTTATTTTAAACGGCCAAATAGACGTTTTTCCCCGGAAAGGAAAATCCGGCGGCGCTTTTTGTTCTCAGCGCTCAATGACTCAGCCCACTTATATTTTAATGAATTTTACCGGCAGGATGCGCGATGTTTTTACCATTGCTCACGAGAGCGGGCATGGCATTAATAATGAACTGATGAGAAAAAAGCAGAATGCGCTTAATTTCGGCATAACTCTTTTCACTGCTGAAATGTCTAGTAAGCTTATGGAGAGTTTTGCGTTTGAAGAAATGCTGAAAGAAACGAGCGGCGAAGCGCGTTTGGCGATTATGATGATGATTTTGGATGATGATATCGGCCATATTTTTAGCACGGCCGCGAGAAATATATTTGAGCGCGAAATGCACGAAGAATTTCGGCGTAAAGGATATTTATCAAAAGAAGAAATCGGCGGATTGTTTAAAAAGCATGGGCAAAGATATATGGGCAGCGCGGTAGAGCAGTCTTTGGGCGCGGAGAATTGGTGGATGCATATCACGCACCTTAGGGTTTTCTTTTACAATTATCAATATGCGGCTGGGATTTTAGTTGCTAAGTTTTTTGCGAAGTCGGCCAGAAAAAATCCGGAATTTATTGTGAAAATAAAAGAATTTTTATCTGCCGGAATATCTGATTCGCCTCAAAATTTGCTTAAAAATATGGGCATAGATATTACCGGCAAGGAGTTTTGGAATAAAGGAATTGATGAAGTGGAAAATTTGCTGGATGAAACTGAGAAATTGGCGAAAAAATTAGGGAAAATATAATTCAAATTTTTAAAAATATAATCTTTTCAAGGGTTGTGTTTTTTAGTTTTTATGCTAGAATAAGGATAGATTGTTATTAATGACAAATGAAATTCAAATTTTCAATTTTCAAGCACCAATTTTCAATGAAATCCCAATGACTCAATTTTCAAACGATAAAAAATAGATCATTACCCGCTCGCAGCGGGTCTGCCGAAGGCGGAAAAATTAAAATATTGAAAATTCACCCCGTTAGAAATTTCCAAGAATTTTCAGTAAAAAATAATTTTTTATTATAACCTCTGTTGTTTTAGGATTTCTAACGGGGTTCATTGTAAATTGAAAATTGATATTTGAAAATTAAGAGCAATTTATTGAGGATTATAGTTTGGTTTAATATTGGGGCTTATATTTTAGTGTTTTGACATTGATTTAGATAATTTATGCATCAAAAAACAATTCTAAAAAATGGGCTTCGCGTGATTATCGCGCCGATGGCGGGGACGAAAACCGCCACGGTTTTGGTAATGGTGGGAACTGGCGGAAAATATGAGACGAGAGAGACGAGCGGTATTTCGCATTTTTTGGAGCACTTGTTTTTCAAAGGCACAAAAAAACGGCAAACGACAAGCAAAATTGCCGAAAGCCTGGAAATTTTGGGCGCTGATTATGATGCTTTTACTTCTAAAGAATATACCGGTTTTTACGCTAAAACAGCCAATTTTAATTTTGATAAATCCGCGGAAATAATTTCCGATATTCTGATTAATTCGCTTTTTTTCAAAGAAGAAATAGAGCGCGAACGGGGAGTGATTTTGGAAGAAATTAAAATGATCAAAGATGATCCGCCGCGCTATATCGGCGATTTGTTTGAAATATTATTATACGGCGATACTCCGGCCGGCTGGGATTTCGGCGGAACGCCGGAAACTGTCGGGAGTATTGCGCGCGAGCAAATTTTAAAATATTTTAAAAGCCAATATGTGTCCAAAAATATTGTAATCTCTGTAGCGGGAGCGGTTAATGAAACTGATGTTTTAAGGGAGGTAAAAAAATATTTTGGCGATTTTAACGGCAGAGATTTTAAGCGGAAAGATCCGGTAAAGGAAAAGCAAGAAAAACCGCAAGTTTTGCTGTATAATAAAAAGACAGACCAAACTCATATTAGTTTGGGTGTAAGGGCGTATAGTATGGCTCACGCTGACAGGCATGTCTTGGCGCTTTTGGGAATTATTTTGGGCGGGGGAATGAGCTCGCGGCTTTTTACTTCAGTTAGAGGAGATTTGGGGTTAGCGTATTATATTTATTCCAGCTCGGATTTGTACACTGATTGTGGGTATTTTACCACTCAGGCCGGCATTGATGCTAAAAATGTGGAAAAAACCGTCGGCATAATCCTTTCCGAATACAAAAAAATCGCCGAAAAAGGTCCTGCAGCCGCGGAATTACAAAAAGTAAAAGATTATATCAAGGGCAGAATGATAATGAGTCTGGAGTCATCTTCGGCAATGGCGAGCTTTTTCGCGGGTCAGGAAATTCTGGAAGGAAAAATCTTGACTCCGGAGGAAAAAATGGCCAAAATTGACGCGGTAAGTGTTGATGATATCCAGCGCGTGGCAAAAGATATTTTCAAAAACGAAAAATTAAATTTGGCGGTGGTTGGGCCGCTTAAGAAGAAGGATGAGGAGAGATTAGGGAAGATACTGAGGTTGTAAATTACTAATGACCAATTTCCAATTTCTAATTTCTAATAAAATCCCAATAACTAATGCCTAAATTAGACATTTTGACATTAGACATTGATTAGAAATTAGGAATTGGAATAATTAGAAATTTGATAAAAACTTACATCAATTCAATTTATTTAATATAAGTTTGACAAACTAAAAATATGGAACCTCTCAAACTCGAAATCTCCTGCCAAACAATTTTTAAGATAATTTTCGCGGTAGCAATAGCGGCATTTTTGTTTTCAGTCCACCAAATCATTTTGGCGCTTTTTGCCGCGTTTGTCATTTCAACGGTAACCAATCCCCTGACAGATACACTGGAAAGGAAAAAATTTCCGCGCGCCTTAGCCGCCTCACTTATATATCTCGGAATTCTGTTTTTGCTTGCTTTGCTATTTTTCGCCATTATGCCGTCTTTAATTAAAGAGGTTTCAAGTTTAGCGTTGCATTTTCCGGAATATATCGCGGAAAATGTAGCGAAGTACCCCATTTTGGAACAATACGACATAAAAACAAACATTGATAAAATTGTTTTATCGGTCTCGGATTTTCTTAAAGCCCAATCTTTTGACCTTTTTGTTTCCACCGTTTCCGCTTTGGGCAATTTATTCTATGTGTTTTTGGTTCTGACAGTATCTTTTTATCTGACAATTGAAAAAAACTTGCTGAAAAGATATTTTAAAAAAGTGGTGCACAGCGACCATCACGAGAATCTGATAAAAATTTTTGACGAAGTGGAATCTAAAATGGGAAGATGGTTTATGGGCCAATTGGTTCTGAGCGCGATTACCGGCACGGCGATATTTTTAGGACTAACCATTTTAGGCGTTCCTTTTGCTTTTTCCCTGGCTGTTTTGGCGGCTGTTTTGCGGTTTATACCGTTTTTGGGAGCGCTGATTTCCGACACGCTCGGTATTTTAATCGCCTTTTTAAATTCGCCGATACTGGGAGTCGCGGCGTTTCTAATGTATTATATTATTCAGCAAATTGAGTCCTATATTCTTATACCGATAGTTATGCGGCAGACAATCGGGCTTAATCCGATTATAGTAATTACCGCCGTGGTCGCGGGCGGCCAATTGGCCGGAGTTGCCGGAGCGCTTTTAGCCATTCCCATTACTTTGGTTGCCGTGATTTTGGCAAAACGACTTATTCTGAAAGAAAAAATTTAGATATTTTATGCAAAACAAGAAATTCTATATCACGACTCCGATTTATTATGCTAACGCAAAACCGCACATAGGCCATGCCTACACGACTGTTGCCGCGGATGTTTTGGCGCGGTTTCACAGATTGCAGGGCGAAGAAGTTTTTTTCTTGGCGGGGTTAGATGAGCATGGATTAAAAATCCAAAGAATTGCCGAAAAAGCGGGAAAAAATCCGCAAGGATTCGTCAATGAAATCAGTCAAGAGTTTAAAAGACTCTGGGACAAATTAAATATTAAATACGACGGCTTTATAAGGACTACGGCTCCGGAACACAAAAAAGCCGTTCAAAAAGCTTTGCAGCGGCTTTATGACAGGAGGTCAATTTACAAAGGAATGTATGAAGGTTTGTATTGCGTCGGTTGCGAACAATTTAAAACCGAGAGCGATCTTGTTGACGGCAAATGTCCGGATCATAATGCCGCGCCGGAACACTTAAAAGAAGAATGTTATTTTCTTAAGATGTCCGAGTTGCAGAATTCTCTTATTAAAAAAATCAAAAAAGACGAATTTCAGATTACCCCCGACAAATACAAGAAAGAAATATTGTCGTTTCTCGAGAAGCATAAATTAAGAGACATTTCGATTTCCCGAAAAAATATTTCCTGGGGAATTCCATTGCCACTTGATTCTACTCATACGATTTATGTTTGGGTTGATGCGTTTTTAAATTATCTTACCGGTATCGGATGGAAAGGAGAGCCGAATAAAATTCCCGAGCAATGGCCGCCGGACATTCAGCTTATGGGAAAAGATATTTTGCGGGTTCATGCGACAATTTGGCCGGTAATACTTCTTCATCTTGGCATATCTCTTCCTAAAAAACTTTTTACGCACGGTTTTATTCTTTCCGGCGGAAAAAAAATGAGCAAAACTTTAGGCAATACGATTGCGCCCGAGGAAATGATTGAGAAATTCGGAGTGGACGGTACTCGTTATCTATTGATGAGCGCCGGCACTTTTGGCGAAGATGTGGATTTGACAATGGAGCGAGCCGCTGGAAAATACGAGGCGGATTTGGCAAACGGGTTGGGGAATTTGGTGGCGCGGACTTTGGCAATGACGGAAAAATATTGCGAAGGAAAAATTCCGAAAATCAATAAAGATCCCGAAAAGCATCCGCTAAGAACGGATAAAAATATTCATAATTGGAAAAAGGTTTGGCAGGATTTGGATGAAAATTTAGCCAACCTCCGGCTTAACGAGGCGATTGGCTCAATCTGGAAATTTATTGCCGAAGCCGACAATTATATTGAGCGAAACAAACCCTGGAATTTGGCAAAGTTGGGAAAAACCGAAGAATTAAATTGGGCGCTATACGGACTGCTTGACGGGATTCATCAGGTTGCCTGGCAAATATATCCTTTTATACCGGAAACATCTTTGAAAATCGCCGAGGCGCTGGATATCAAAGGATTATTAAAAAAGAGCCCAAACTATAAAGATAGCTGGATTAATATCAAACCCGGTACAAAAATAAAAAAAGGCGCGGTGCTCTTTCCGCGCTTAGGGAGCAAGGTTTAGCTGAATTTTATTATGAGAATTGCTATTATAGCTATCGCCAGCAGTGATAGTCCTCCCCAATAAAAAATTGGTATAATAGCTCGAACTAGCGATGCTTGCTGTCGAGAAAAACTACTGGCACTACTATTTAGTTCTTTTCCCGCATTCATTTTTATAGAAGCCTCCTTTTATTTAACTATATTACAAATGATAAAAAAAGCAAGTATAATAGATACCCACGCTCATCTTGATTTTAAAGAATTTGACCGCGATCGCGAAGAAACGATCAAGCGGTTTTTTAAAAGCGGCGGAAAAAAAATTATAAATGTCGGCTGTGATTTAAAATCAAGCGCGAGAAGCGTCGCACTGGCGGAAAAATACGAAAATATTTTTGCTTCGGTTGGCGTGCATCCGCATGACGCGGACACATTTGACGCGGGCGCCTTGAAAAAGCTGGAAGAATTGACTGCAAGTCAAAAAGCAGTCGCCATTGGCGAAATCGGACTGGATTATTTCCGTCCCGAGTCCTCGGGATCGCCGAAAGAAAAACAAATAGAGGCATTTAAACTGCAGTTGGATCTCGCCGAAAATCACAAAAAACCGGTCATTATTCATTGCCGCGACGCGTATGTTGAATTAATAGAGATATTGAAAAACTATCAGCCCAAGGCTGATGAGCCTCGGGCTCACAAGACTCCTATTTTGCAAGGAGTAGTGCATTGCTTTTTGGGTTCTTGGCCGATCGCAGAAAAAGTTTTGAAATTAGGATTTTATATCGGCTTTACCGGAGCGATTACTTACGCGAAAGAGGCAAAGACCGTCGATGTGACCATTGCTTCAAAAATTAAATTGGACGAATTGGACGAACCCCTCGACTTCGCTCGGGGCGAACCCGAAATTTTCAAAGTCATAAAAAATATGCCTATAGATAGAATTCTCATTGAAACTGATTGCCCGTATCTCGCGCCGGCGCTGCATCGGGGCGAGCGCAACGAGCCATCGTACATAAAATATGTGGCGGAAAAAATCGCGGAGATAAAGGGAATTAGCGTTGGAGAAGTGGAAAAAGCAACAAGCGAGAACGCGAGAAAATTGTTTGGGATATAAAAATTTATAATTACAGAATTCGCCATTGTAAAAATTTTTCAATCAATTGGGGGCGGGGTGAATTTGCTGATTTGCTTAGAACTATAGAATAAAATATCTTATAGTGCGTTTTAAACGGCCGTCATGATTGTCATATAGAGGATTTGTGCTATAATTATAAATAACCTTTGGTATTTAAATGAAATTATAATTATGAAGCTTCCTATTACCGATAAATTTCTTTTTGATTTGTATAATTTCACGGAAGGAGTGGGGGAGATTTTTGACTTGTTTAGTCCGCGAACGATGAAAGAAGTTTGCTATCCGGATTTATATCGATTAAAGAAAAAATATGCGAGAGAACGGACGAAGCAGCAATTTAGCCAGTTGGTTTACTATTTGAAAAGCGGGGGATATATTAAAATTAAAAATTTGGAGCAAAAGCAAGGAGTTATTCTTACCGCCAAAGGCGCAGAAAAAGTGCTGAAGATAAAATTTAAAATGATGGATAAAAAAAGCCGGAAAGACGGCAAGTGGCAAATGATAATATTTGATATACCGGAAAGTAAAAGGCATTTAAGGGGACTGCTTCGAGAAAATCTTTATTTATTGGGCTATAAAATGCTTCAGCAAAGCGTCTGGATATGTCCTTATGATGTTTTGGAAGAAACAGAAGGGTTTTTAAGGAAATATTTTTTAGATCAATATGTAAAATTATTTTTAATTGAGGAAGTAGAGGTATAGTGTCTTTCTGACGGCCGTCAGAAAGACGAGATAAAGCAATTAAAGATATTTTTTTAAAGATATCATTAGGCGTAAAAATGTTTGGAGTTTAGCGATTATAGTATAAATTTAACGGCCGTCAGAAATGTAACATAGAATCAAATAGTTTATAGGGGTTATTGTGCGGAAAATTGTTGAAAATAAAAACAGTAGCGCGATTTTAACGGCCGTCTGAAAGACGAGATAAAAAGTAAATTATTAATTTGATTATATATAATTTATGATCAAACCCTAAGGGCACAAAGCAAAAAACAGAAAATGTTCAATTAGAATCCGTCTTAAATGAAATCAATCGAAGGATTATTACAAAGAGACAAAAAGAAAAGATTTTAAGCGAGGTATCCCGCGTGATTGGCGATATCTGTAAGGTGAACAAAAACGTTTATTATGAATAATAAATATATTTTTGAGGCAATAATAAGTTGTATTAATAATTTTTCCCGGGATAAAATCTTTATTGGAATTGATGGAGGACAAGGATCCGGAAAGTCCGTGTTTGTCGGAGAATTTAAAGATTATTTAGGAAAAAATACCGACTACAATGTTTTAAACATTGAAACAGATGATTTTCTCATTGAAAGAAATAAGCGAAGGAATCTAACCGAATCATTTTTTAATAATACCAAGAATTTGGATTTTCTTTTTGATTTTTTCAGGATGAAAAATTTATCGGAATGATTAAAAATCCGCCGCGACGGGATACATAGAGACAACAGTGATAAAATCGGGTTCAGCTAAATTATTGTTAAAACGGTGATTTGTGATAGAATTTAAAAGCAAGAAATAAGCTTTTCTTTTTATATATGTCAAAATACGACCCAAAAGAAATTGAGCCAAAGTGGTCCCGCCATAAAGGCGGGATTTCGCCCGATGGCGCGGGTTCAACAGGTATAAATAATAAATACGAGCCAAAAAATATTGAGTGTAATTGGCAAAAAAAATGGAATAAATCTGGGATTTATAAAACGCAGGATTTTTCCAATAAGCCAAAATTTTACGCTTTGGACTTTTTTCCGTATCCGTCGGGCGAAGGACTTCATGTCGGGCATACTAAGGGATATATCGCCACAGATATCGCTTCGCGAAAAAAAATACTTGAGGGTTTTAACATTCTTCACCCTATGGGTTGGGACGCCTTTGGTTTGCCTACGGAAAACTACGCCATCAAGCACAAAATTCATCCCAGAATCGCCACGGAGAAAAATATAGCCAATTTCAAAAAACAGCTCGAAAAAATCGGCTTTACTTATGATTGGGATCGGGAAATTAATACGACTGACCCGGAATTTTACAAATGGACGCAATGGATATTTTTAAAGATGTTTGAAAAAGGACTGGCTTACGAATCCGAAGAGCCGGTTAATTGGTGTCCGAGCTGCAAGACCATTCTGGCTAATGAAGATCTGGAAAACGGACGCTGCGAGCGTTGCGGCACGCAAGTGGCGCAGAAAAAAATGCGGCAATGGGTTTTAAAAATGACCGCTTACGCGGATCGCCTGCTTTATGATTTGGACAGCAAGGATTTGGATTGGGAGGACTTGATTAAGGAACAGCAGAAAAATTGGATAGGGCGTTCGGAAGGAGCGAAGGTGAAGTTCCAAATTACAAATTACAAATTACAAAAAAATACCAAATACCAAATACCAAATACCAAATACTTTATTGAGGTTTTTACTACTCGACTGGATACGATTTTTGGCTGCACTTATTGCGTGGTGGCGCCGGAACATCCCATTATCAAGAATTATGAATCAAGAATCATGAATTATGAAGAAGTGGAAAAATACATTATTCAAGCGCAGAACAAGACAGAGCTGGAAAGAACGGGACTGGCGAAAGAAAAAACAGGCGTGGAATTAAGGGGGATTAAAGCGATCAATCCTTTTACCAACGAAGAAGTTCCGGTCTGGGTGGCGGATTATGTTTTAGGGTCTTATGGAACAGGCGCCGTGATGGCAGTTCCGGCGCACGATGAGAGGGATTACGATTTTGCCACAAAATATGGCTTGCCAGTCAAAAATGTAATTGTGGCAAAAAATTTCCAATTTCCAATTTCCAATTTTCAAGCAAATCCCAAATCTCAAACTCCAAGTTCAAAACAAGCAGAAAAAGCATACAAAAAAGATGGGATTTTAATCAACTCTGGAAAATATAATGATTTAACTTCTGAAAAAGCCCGCGAAAAAATGACCAAATGGCTTGAGTCGGAGGGTATTGGCGAAAAGAAAGTAAATTACAAAATGCGGGATTGGGTTTTTTCGCGCCAAAGATATTGGGGAGAGCCTTTTCCACTAATTTTTTGCCCCAATTGCAAAAAAATAGCGGAAAGCTCCAAATCCCCCACCGTCGCTAAAGCTATGGCGGGCAAGCAAATCCCAAATTACAAACAAACACAAAATTCAAAATTTCCGCCTACGACGGACCAGCCGCAGGCTGGCAAAATTCAAAACATGGAATTTAGTTTGGGCGAAATTTTAAATCCCGGATGGATTGCCGTATTGGAAAAAGATCTGCCGGTGAAACTTCCGGAAGTGAAAAGCTACGAGCCAACCGGAACAGGCGAATCGCCACTGGCAAAAATTTCAGAATGGGTGAATGTGAAGTGTCCGAAATGCAACGGGCCGGCTAAGCGCGAAACCAACACTATGCCACAATGGGCCGGTTCAAGCTGGTATTATTTGCGATACGTTGATCCGAAAAATAAAAAAGCGCCGGTGGACAAAGAAAAAGAAAAACGCTGGATGCCAGTGGATTTATATGTGGGCGGCGCCGAACACGCCACGCGGCATCTTCTCTATGCTCGATTCTGGCATAAATTTTTGTACGATATCGGAATAGTTTCCGGAAAAGAGCCATTCAAAAGATTGGTTCATGTTGGATTGATAAACGGCGAAGACGGAAGAAAAATGAGCAAGCGATGGGGGAATGTAATCAACCCCGATGATGTTATTGCCGAATTCGGAGCAGACACACTCCGGCTTTATGAAATGTTTATGGGGCCTTTTGCGCAAAATATTTCATGGAGCACCAAAGGCGTGAATGGAATGAGAAGATTTTTAGATAGAGTGTGGGGATCAAATGTTAAATGTCAAATGTCAAACGACAAATCAAATTCAAATGACAAAATACAAAATTCTAATTTAGAAAGATTATTGCACAAGACGATCAAAAAAGTCACGGAAGACATTGAAAATTTTAAATTCAATACGGCGATTTCCGCGATGATGATTTTGTCCAACGAATTTGAAAAGTCCGCCTATGGCGGACAAAGAGCAAATTTGTTTAAGGAATATTATTCTAATTTCTTAATTCTTTTAAGCCCGTTCGCGCCGCATATTGCTGAGGAACTTTGGGAAAGTTTGGGAAACAAAAAATCAATCTTTTTGGAATCCTGGCCCAAATACAATCCGAAATTAGCACAAGAAGAAGAAATAGAATTAGTCATACAGGTCAATGGGAAAGTGCGGGACAAAATAAAAGCCGCGGCGGATATTTTAGAAGAGGAAGCAAAAAATCTGGCGATTCAAAGTGAAAAAGTTAAAAAAATAATTGACAGCAGGACGATTAAAAAGGTAGTATTTGTTAAAGGAAGATTAGTAAATATTGTTATTTAAAACCAAAACGCAAAAACCAAATATCAAAACCACAAAGCAAATACCTTAAAACAAAAAATACATTTTATAGTTTATTTGTTTTTAATCTGTGGCTTTGGTCTTTGAGATTTGGTTTTTAGTTTTAGCGAAGCGCATATGTGCGGCATAATCGGATACACGGGTCCTAAAAAAACTTTGGAAGTGCTGATTTCCGGCTTAAAAAATCTTGAATACCGCGGATACGATTCCGCCGGAATTTCCATCATTGGCGACAACAATGATATTTTTTCGTTTAAAACAAAAGGAAGAATAGCGGTTTTGGAAGAGCGATTAAAAAAGATGGGCGAGATAAGCCACAACCGCGCCGGCATCGGCCATACTCGCTGGGCGACACACGGAATTCCCAACGAAATTAACGCCCATCCGCACAAAGACTGCACGGGAAATATCTGGGTAGTTCACAACGGCATTATTGAAAATTACAGGATTTTAAGGAAGCGGCTTGAGGCGGAGGGGCATAAATTTATTTCCGAGACAGACACGGAAATTATATCGCATCTGATTGAAAAGTATTATAAAAATCCGGCGGTGGGAGGATTGGAAGAGGCGGTAAAATTGGCGCTTGGAGAAGTTATCGGCGCTTATGGCATTGCCGTCATTTCCTCTTTTGAACCGGATAAAATTGTTGCCGCCCGCTTCTCCAGCCCCCTGATTATCGGAATAGGCGACAATGAGGCCTTTGTCGCTTCAGATGTTTCGGCTGTGGTCAATCATACGCGAAAAGTGATTTATTTAGATGATGGCGAAGTCGCTGTTATTCTTCCCGACAAATATCAGATTTTTGATTTGAACAATAATTCGGAAAAGAGGGAAAAACAGATTAAAGAAATCAGTTGGGAAATAAAAGAGGCGCAGAAAGGCGGATTTTCCCATTTTCTTTTTAAAGAAATCTACGAAGAGCCGGAAGCGATAACCAACGCTATTCGCGGAAGGATAAATTTGGAAGACGGAACCGCGAAATTGGGAGGACTGGAGCTTTCGGAAAAGCGGTTTGCGGAGATAGAGCGACTGGTGATAATCGCGTGCGGGACCGCGCATTACGCGGCAATGGTCGGTGAATATATGATGGAGGAATATGCCGGGCTTCCGACCGAGGTGGAAATGGGATCGGAGTTCAGGTACCGCAAGCCGGTGCTTGATAAGAAAACCGCGGTTTTGGCCATAAGCCAGTCCGGCGAGACCGCCGACACGCTAATGGCGGTGCGCGAAGCGAAAAGAAAAGGCGCTTTTGTTTTCGGTCTGGTAAATACGGTTGGTTCCACCATCGCCAGGGAATGCGGAGTGGGGGTCTATAATCATGCCGGCTTGGAAGTGGCCGTACCCGCGAGCAAGAGTTTTATTTCCCAGCTTTCTATTCTGGCTCTTTTGACGGTTTTTTTAGGAAGACAAAGGCAGATGTCCAATACAATGGGAACAAGGATTTTAAAGGAATTGGCGAATTTGCCGAAACTGGCGGAACAAATTTTAAAACAAGACGAACTGATACGCGATTTAGCAAAAAAATACGGCGCTTATAAAAATTTTCTTTATCTGGGCAGAAAATATAACTATCCCATCGCGCTTGAAGGAGCACTGAAATTGAAAGAGCTTGCTTATTGTATCCACGCGGAGGGCTATCCAGCCGGCGAAATGAAGCACGGGCCAATCGCGATGATTGACGAAGATTTTCCGTCGGTGGTGATTGCCACATCAGACAGCGTTTACGACAAAATGGTAAACGCGATACAGGAAATCAAAGCGCGCAACGGAAAAGTTATTGCCATCGCTACCGAGGGGAACGAAGATATAAAAAATTTTACTGATGATGTTATTTATATTCCCAAAACCCTGGAAATGCTTACTCCGATTTTAGCCACCATTCCTTTGCATTTTTTCGCGTGCCATATTGGAGTTTTGAATAGATGCGACATTGACAAGCCGCGGAATTTGGCAAAGAGCGTGGTGGTGGAATAAAAAAATCATTTTAACATTTTAGCAAATTAGCAGACATTGATTTTTTATTTGATGTTTATAAAAAATGATAAATAAAAAAAGCCCCTCCTACGCCAAGGCTACGGCGGGCAAGCAAACTTTTATTCTTTCGGTCGGCGGGTCGCTTATCGTGCCTGACGAGGTGGATAGCGATTTTGTGAAAAATTTTCGGGCTTTGATTTTGAAAAAAGTAAAAAAAGGCAACAGGTTTGTTATTATGTGCGGCGGGGGAAAGATAAATGTCAGATACAACAAAGCCGCCAGAAAAGTTGTAAAAATTTCCGACGCGGATCTAGATTGGCTTGGTATCTATGTTACCCGGCTTAACGCCCAATTTATCCGACTCTTGTTCGGTGATTCGGTTCATAAAGAAATAGTCATCGATCCCACAAAAAAAATAAAAACCGCGAAACCCATTATTATAGGCGCTGGCTATAAGCCCGGCTGGTCCACGGACTACGACGCGGTAATGATCGCCCAAAAAAACGGGGCAAAAACCGTTATCAATCTTTCCAATATTGACTATGTTTATACCGATGATCCGCGCAAAAATCCAGACGCGAAGCCGATTAAAAATATCAACTGGAAAGATTTTCGGAAAATAGTCGGCAATGTCTGGAAGCCGAGGATGAACAAGCCCTTTGATCCTATTGCCAGCAAGCTTGCCCAGAAAAATAAAATAAAAGTTATTATTTTAAACGGGAAAAATTTCAAAAATTTTGAAAATTGTTTGGAGGGAAAAAATTTCAAGGGTACGGTGGTAGAATAGAAATGAAAAAACAAATATCAAAAATTAAAATAACAATGCAAAGTTTAAAATTTTCAATTTTTATAATTTTCATTAAATTATTCCGCCTTCGGCGGACCCGCCGTAGGCGGGCAATAGCCCAATTTTCAAACAAAAGTTTAGAAATTAAAGAATTAGAAATTTAATAGAAATTGAAAATTATAAATTAGAAATTATTATCAATAATTTTATCATTTTAATCTGTCATTTTACACTTTTCATTTTTAATTTTTAATTCGCCTTATCTCCGCGCCTAATTTTTGCAGTTTTTCTTCAATTTTCTCGTATCCGCGGTCAATCTGGTGAATGTCTGAAATTTCGGTTTCGCCCTCGGCAATAAGAGCGGCGATTACCAGCGCGGCTCCGGCGCGGATATCCGAACTTGCAATTTTTGCGCCTTTTAATTTTGTCGGGCCCAAAACGAAAGCGCGATGAGGGTCAATAATTTCAATATTTGCCCCCATTTTTTTTAACTCTTCGGCGTAGCCGAATCGCGCTTCAAAAAGTGGGTCGTGAATCAAGCTTTTTCCCTCGGATTGTGTCAAAAGCACAGCCATCATTGGCTGAAGATCGGTTGGAAAGCCGGGATAAGGCAGGGCTTGAATTTTTGCCGCCTTGAGATTTCGGGCCGGTTTGACGATGATATTTGCGATTTTTTGGTTTTCAAAACTTTTGTTCGTGTAGGACAATTCAAAAATCACCCCGATATCTTTTAGTTTCCCCCAAAACAGGAGCAAGTGTTCAACTATAACATTTTTAATTTCTACTTTGCCGCCCATTGCCGCCGCGGCAATAATAAAAGTGCCGGCCTCAAGAGGGTCGGGGATTACGGTATGGCGCGCGCCGCTTAAATTTTTTCTTCCTTTGATTTCAATCGTGTGCGTGCCTGTTCCTTTGATTTCAACTCCCATTTTTTTAAGCATAGCGCATGTATCCTGAACCTGAGGTTCGGCTGCCGCGATTTTAATGATTGTTTTTCCCGGGATCAAACTCGCGGCCATCAGAAGATTTTCCGTGGCCGTCACTGAAAACTCCCTTAACACAATTTCTCTGTTTTTTAAATTTTTCGCGCTGAATTCATAAAAATTATTGCCGCTTTTAATTTCCGCGCCAAGCATTTTTAAGGCCTCAAGATGCGTTTCTATTGAACGGGCGCCGATTTTATCTCCACCGGGGTGCGGAATTTTGAAATGTTTGAACCTCGCCAGAAGAGGGCCGATAAGCAGGACCGATACCCGCATTTTATTTATCAAATCATAATTCATTTTTTCCGGATCAACTTTCCCGCCGGCCCTGATTTTTATTTTCCTTTCCCCGAGCCAAGACACTTCTGCGCCAATGCTTTCAAGAACTTTTATCAAATTCAAAACATCTTCCACCAGAGGAAGATTATCAATTATACATTCTTGGTCAGTCAAAAGAGTGGCGGCCAAAACCGCGCCAGCCGCGTTTTTATATCCGCCGATTTCTACCGCGCCGTTCAGTTTTTTCCCGCCTTTGATGATAAATTTGGACATAGTATTTATGTCAAAGCTCAAATGTCAAAACTCAAAGCCAAATGTAAAATTTTAAAAGTTTTTGAAATTTAGATTTAACATCTAACATATAGATTTGACATTTTACATCTGACATTTAACATTAATTTCTTTAATAAATACTATAATAGTTTAGTGGTATTGACAAGTTTATTTTTTGCCTTAAGGTTAATATGCTTATTGTTCTTTAAAAATAAATTTCTGCGGTGCCGAATATTCGCCGAAGTCGTCAGACGACGGCTATTCGGCGCTGCGGAAAAATGCTTTGAGAGGTTTAATTTTTCCTCTCCCAAGATAGATTCAAAAGCGAGAAATGATTCTCTTTGGTGAAATCGCCAAATAAAAAGATTCATTTCCCGCTGTTTTTTTTTATTCACTTTTTTATTGACAAATTTTTCAATACAAGTATCCTATATAAACAGGAGGTAAGATTGATGATTGATTCGAGTTCAAGGGTAGTTAACTCAACGATAGGCAAAGATACAGAAGTTAGAGAATACACAACTATACACGATTCAAACATCGGTGATGGTTGCAAGATCTACGAAAGAGTTTCAATTAAAAAAAGCACTATAGGTATCAGAACAACCATTAATAGTGGCACTTATGTGGAATTTACTGATATAGATGATGATGTGTTGGTTGGACCAAATTGTTCTCTGGTTGGAGTATTCCATGAGCTTGTTTTGGAAGGAGCAAGGCGAGAAAATTCGTGGCAGAAAACCAAAATTGGGAAAAAAGCATGGATTGGCGCAAATTGCGTAATTCTTCCTGGAGTTAAAATAGGAGAAGGCGCAGTTATCGGAGCTGGAACAACAGTTACTAAAAATATTCCGCCATTCCATATCTGCATTGGCATTCCGCCAAATCAAACCAAAATGAGTTTAAAAGAATGGTTGAGAAGGAAAAGGCATTTATAAAAAAGTGCCTTTATTTTTAAATGCAAATTTTATTATTAGTGCGCAAGCCGCGACAAAAATTCCGCCTATAATGAATACGGTTGAATATTAAAACACAGGTTGGAAACATTGACAATCTTAAAATATTTTGATAATCTAAATTCAACAAAAGAGGAGGATTTATCCGGATTTCCGAACAAAAATGATTGCTCTTTTACAAAGAAGTGAGAAAGGAAATAGACGAAAAAGATAAGACAAGGAGACAAGATGAGCGTAAAAGAATTCAGGAACAACTTAAAGTTGTTAGAAGAATCAGGAGAAATTCAGAAGCTGGTGGGGGAGAAAAAGGTTTTAAAAGCCTTTGAGATAGCCCGCCGAGCAGAAACTTTCCCCGATGAAAGAATATTTTTGATCGTCAGGAAATGTTTGGGAGTAAGCCAAGACGAAGAAATTTGGAAAGAAGCTCTCAAACAGGAAATAGGTAAAAGCGGGATAACGCCTGATAAAGAACAGACCGATTTAATAGCTTCTATTAGAGGATCCTGCGCAATGCTTAAAGGGCAAAAATCAGGCGTGGATGTTGTTTTTTTTCTCGGCGAACGAATGCGCAGATATTAATCAGCGGAGCAATTTATCGGATAACAATATGCGATAAACCCCCACACCTAAAAGTTCAACAGCAAACTCGCGGAAGATTTCCTCGCACTTAATAAATATTAGGTGTGGGGGTAAATCTCCGCTTTTTTTTGACAAAAATACTTTGACACAATGGGCGAAAATTGATATAATTTTAGCAATAAGTGAAGTTAATAATTAGAAAAATGACCATTCACGATTTTATAAAAAAAAGAAAACATTTAATTTGGTGGGTGCGGGATTACGACAAAATTGGCGCCGATTCTATCGTGGAAGCGACTCTTAATTATGGCGATTGGGACGATGTGCAGGCGCTTATCAAGATTTTAGGCATTAAAAAAGTAACTCAAATTTTTCGCGAGAAATCAAAACCGTCCAAGATAGGCAGGCAGAATTATCGGCCTGAAGTGAAACATTATTTTAATTTATATTTTAATAAATATGCACAGCGAAATATTGTCAAAAGAGCAGGTTGAATTATTGCCGTTGCTTAAAATGGCGAATAAAAACTTCGGGCTAGTGGGAGGCACCGCCGTTGCTTTGCAAATCGGCCACCGAAGGTCTATTGATTTTGACTTATTTTCTCATAAAGAATTTAAAAATAATAATATCAAGAAGCAAGTAATGCGGGTTGCGGATATAACAAAAACGCTAGTCAGCAAGTCCGGCGAATTTACTTTTTTCAGCAATAAAGTTAAAGTTACTTTTTATAATTATCCTTACGAAATAGAATACAAAAAAAAATTTAACGAAGTAATAAAAATACCGGATCTTTTGACTTTGGCGGCAATGAAGGCTTTTGCGCTTGGCCAAAGAGCGAAATGGAAAGATTACGCGGATCTATATTTTATAATGAAGGATTATTTTACATTTGAAGAAATTTCGAAAAAAGGAAGCAAAATTTTCGGGCCGGAATTCAATGAAAAATTATTTCGCATCCAGCTTTCCTATTTTGACGATGTAAATTACGATGAGAAAATAGATTTTCTTCCGGGATTTGAAGCGGGCGAAGAAAAAATCAAGAAAAGTCTGATTGAATTCAGCTTGAGTTAAAAGCCGCTTAAAAGCGCCGGCGGAGTTTATCCATAGCAATACGCGATAAATCTCCGCTATTTTGACAAAAAATACTTTGACAAAACAAAAATAATCGGGTATGATTTAATTTATGAAACAAGTCAATAAGCAAGAAAAATTAGAAAAAATCGCTCAAAAATACGGACTGGAACTTATTTTGCTTTTCGGCTCGCGAGCAGAAAAAAAATTTCTTCACAGGGAAAGCGATTTTGATATTGCCTATTTAGCAAAGAGAAATTTTGATCTTGGGGAAGAACTGCGATTGGCGGGCGATATGGCTTCGGTTTTTAAATCGGAAAACATTGATTTGGTAAATTTGAAAATTGCCGGCCCTCTTCTTGCTCACCAAATTTTTAAAAATCACAAAATTCTATTTTACCGAAATTTGATAACCTATCACATCTATCGGATATACGCCGAAAGAAAATATGAAGAAGCAAACCCCCTGTTTAAACTGCAAAAAGAATTAATTAAAAATTTTTTAAGCAAACACAAGAAATATGCTTGACAAAAATTTCATAAGAGGAAAAATCACTCTTATAAAAGATTATATCGGAGAGATGGACGAAATAATAAGCAAAGACACTCTTTTTATACTCAAAGATTTTAAAAATATCCGCGCAATAGAAAGGGAATTTCAGCTGATCGTGGATGAGATGATTGACGTCAATATACATTTTATTAAAGAATTGAATTTGAAATCTCCTGGTGATTTTCAAAGTACTTTTGAAATTTTAGCCGATGGGAAAATTATCCCGCATGGATTTGCCTTAAAAATCGCTCCGGTGGTGGGATTGAGGAATAAACTGGTTCATCGCTATGAAAAAATAGACAAGAAATTTTTTGTTGAACAGGTTGCAAAAGAAAGAAATGATTTTATTGAATATATCAGATATATAAACGGGTATCTTGATGAAATAGATTAAAAAAGCCGCCAACAACCAATTTATGGACGACTTTCTTTGTGTCCAAAATTATTTAGGTGTGGAGTAAATCTCCGCTATTTTTTTGACAAAAACGGTTTATTTGCTTTTCTATATCATTTATGATACGATTTTGGTATAAAAATGATACGATTTTTTATGAACAATGAATCAAAATTGAACAAAAGACAGGACAAAATTTTAGACATCGTTGAAAAAAAGCGGAAAGCCGCCGTTTCAGAAATACTTGCGGATATAAAAAATTATTTTGGCGAAATTTCCAAAATTACGATTAACCGCGACCTTAAACGATTGCTTGAATTAAATTTAATAACCGAAAGCGGAAAAGGCAGGGCTGTTGTTTATGAATTATCTCCTAATTACAATCTTTTCAAGCATATTAACCGCGAAAAATATTTTTCGGTTGAAACAGATAAAAGAAACGCAAGGGAAAAATTTAACTTTGAAATTTTTCCAATCCTGAAAGATATTTTTATCCCCGAGGAAGAAAAACATCTCAAAGGTCTGAATAAAGAATATCGGGATAATATCAAGAAAATTTCGGAAAACCTGCTTAAAAAAGAATTTGAGCGGTTGGTTATAGAATTAAGCTGGAAATCGTCCCAGATAGAAGGCAATACTTATTCATTGCTTGAAACGGAATTTCTGATTAAGGAAAAAAAAGAAGCCCCGGGCCATAAAAAAGAGGAGGCGGTAATGATATTGAACCATAAAGAGGCGCTGGATTACATAATAAAAAACAGAGAGATTTTTACAACGTTCACAGGTTCAAAAATAGAAGATATCCATCGTTTACTCACGAATAATTTGGGAATATTAAGGGGGTTGAGAAAACGCGCCGTAGGAATTACCGGCACAAAATATAAGCCGCTTAACAATGAATTTCAGATCAGGGAAGCGTTGGAAAAAACTTGCTTATCAGTTAATGCCGAAGAAAACCCTTTTGC
>JAHIHE010000010.1 GCA_018899995.1 Patescibacteria group bacterium
GAACTCAGAAAAATAAGAAAAGCTCTCTGGAATGAAAAATACTCAAAAGTTATTTAAAGTCTTCCTTGATACCTCTGTTTTACTATCTGGTTTAAATTCTCCTTTTGGAGCATCGGCTTTTATTATTACTCTTTTTAAGCTAAAAAAGATAATTATTGTAATTTCTCCAGAAGTTATTTTCGAAGCAGAAAGAGCAATTAAAACCAAATTTCCTTTACTGGAAATTACTTTTTTCGATTTTTTAACAATTAAACCATTAATTACCCCCAGACTTACTCCAAAAGAAATTAAATCCGCTTATAATATTATAAATTCTGAAGATACTCCAATTTTAGCCGGAGCGATAAAGGCAAAAGTTAATTTCCTCATTACTTTGGATAAGAAATTTCAAGTATTAGTTAAAGATAAGGTAAGGTTTGAAGTTTTATCTCCCGCAGAATTCTTACGGAACTTTCGAGAACAAATTTAGAAAAGATTGTCATTATCAAGGTTGAACCCCAATAATCTCAAAGAGGTTAACAAGGTATAGGCGCGGGTGTAATATATAATTGCAATTTAAAGTTTATCAAGAGCGTGGCGAGAGCAACTGGCTCAACGACCCACCGGCAACCCTTGAAAAGTACTTTCAAGAAGGTGCCAATTCCAGCCCTTGGCTCGCTGTAGCTTTATGCGAAAGCGGCCCGATAAAGGGAAAGATAATGGCCGATTTTGTTTTTTTTGAAACAAAAATATCTTTCTCTTCAAAGGAAAGTTTTTTTATTTAATCAACAGATTGATAGTTTTCTCTTGTTTTTTTATCAGGGCTATGATATAATTATGGCATAAATTAAAATATATGATTCAAAGAGAAATATTACAAAAAATAAAGCCTTGGCTGGGCAAAGAGAAAATTTTAATCATTAAAGGCGCCAGACAAGTCGGCAAAACTTACTTGCTCAAAGAGATTAAAAAAGATTTGGAAAAAGCCGGCAAGAAGGTTGCCTATTTATTGGCGGATGAAATTGATAATAAGCCGATATTAAAAAGTTCGGCTAATTTAGAGTTGTATTTGGAGCAATATTTTAATTTTCCCAAAGAGTTTATTTATCTGATGATTGATGAGTTTCAAGTGTTAGAAGAAGCCGGATTACTGCTTAAGAATATTTTTGACAAGCATAAAAATAAAATTCAGCTGATTGTCAGCGGATCAAGCGCGTTGGAGATAAACAAGAATTCAGAATATTTGACCGGGCGGGCGATCCATTTTAATGTTGATAGAGTTAATTTCAAGGAGTATTTTGATTTTCGCGAAGGCGTTGACACCAAGCGCTATGATCTTCGTGATTTTAAAGAGCTTGAAGTATTTTTTGAAACTTTCAATCCTAAGCTGGAGTTGAGTATGGGTGAATATTTGTCTTATGGAGGTTATCCGGAGGTTTTGACCACTCAAGGCGCGGAAGAAAAAGAGACAGTTTTAAAATCGATAATCAAGATTTATATAGATAAGGATATTATTAATCAGCTAAATGTTGAAAATGTAACCGGTTTTAATAACCTGATAAAGATTTTAGCCGGTCAAATCGGTCAATTGGTAAATAGCCATGAGCTTTCCAATACGGCAAATATATCAATAAACACATTAAAAAAGTATCTGGAGATTCTGGCTGGCACTTATATTATAGATTTGGTAACGCCATACTTCAAAAATATTCGCTCGGAGATTTCCAAAATGCCAAAAGTTTATGTTTTGGACATCGGCATCCGCAATTATCTTTTGCGATCTTTAGACATGGATTTAAATGGACGGGGTGGAGTAATCGAAAATTTCGTCTATAATACTCTGCTTGCTCAATACGGCAAAGAATATATCCATTTTTATCGCACTTCCGGCGGCGCGGAGATTGATTTTGTGATTGAGGATAAAAATAATAAATTAACGCTTTGCGAGGTAAAATACAGGAATAAAGTCAAAGCGCCGGTGATAATGAAGAATTTTGAGGAGCGGTATGCTAATGTGGGAAGGAAATTGATTATCACTAAAAATTTATTTAAAAAGGAAAATGACGCGTATTTCATACCGGCCGTTCTTTTGCCCTTTGTGGATTTTAAATAAATTTTTGGGAGATTTTGGAGTCGGGGTTTTGGGATTAAAACCTTGATATAAAATTTTAATGTGTTATAATTAAGCAGGTAGGATAATTTTTAAGGCAAACAATTATGGTTATCACTAAAGAAAAAGACAAAGAAGCAAAAAAAACGGTTAAGGATGAACCGAGCGCCAAGAATAAACTGGCGGAAATCGCCGCCGAAGAAATTAGAAAGCGGTTCGGAGAGGGCTCAATTATGAAACTGGGCGAAGCGCGCAAAATGAACGTGGAAGCGATTCCGACCGGCTCTATTTCTTTAGACATCGCTCTGGGAATTGGCGGAGTGCCAAAAGGCCGGGTTATTGAAATTTTCGGCCCGGAATCAAGCGGGAAAACAACCTTGGCCCTGCATATAGTTTCCGAAGCGCAAAAACGCGGAGGGCTTGCGGCGTTTATTGACGCGGAGCACGCGCTTGATCCGGAATACGCGAAAAAAATCGGGGTTAAGGTCAACGATTTGTTTATTTCCCAGCCGGATAATGGCGAGCAGGCGCTGGAAATCGCCGAGGCGCTGGTGCGCTCAAACAGCATTGATGTGATTGTGATTGATTCAGTGGCTGCGCTAACCCCAAAAGCGGAAATTGAGGGGGAAATGGGCGACTCGCACATGGGGCTTCAGGCGCGGCTGATGTCGCAGGCGCTTAGAA
>JAHIHE010000011.1 GCA_018899995.1 Patescibacteria group bacterium
ATCCGGCCTTGGGCATTTTCAAAAATGTGCCCGAGTGTTTCCATAATTGTCTGTTCGCTTACCGAGTAACCCGGGGTTTCGGCGTCGGTGGAGTCGCTCATCAAAAGCGCCACGCCGCGCCTGCCCAGCTCCGAAATTCTGCCGATGTCCGCTGGCGCGTCGTTTACGGGCGAGTGGTCAAATTTGAAATCGCCGGTATAAATTATGAGTCCTGCCGGAGAAGATATCGCGAGCCCGAGTCCGTCGGGAATATTGTGGTTGACATGGAAAAATTCCACCTGAAACGCTCCCAAATTTATTCGGTCGGTTTTCTTGACTTGGCGGAGGTTCAGCTTTATCCCGTTCGGATAGTCCTCTTCGCGCTTTTTAATTATTCCCAAAGTCAGCGCCGCTCCGAAAATAGGCGGATTGCCCAAGGGCTTAATCAGGTGCGGAATAGCGCCGATATGGTCGTAATGCCCGTGAGTGATGATGATTCCCCTGATATTTTTTTCCTTGCCTTTAAGGTATGAAATATCGGGAATAATGTAATCAATCCCCGGCATGTCTTCTTCGGGAAACTGCAAACCCATATCAACGATGATAATATCGTTTCCGCATTCAAAAACGGTCATATTTCTGCCGATTTCTTCCATTCCGCCGAGCGGAATTATTTTCACGGTCTGGCCGGAAGAAGGCCGGCTGGCCCGCCTAGACTCGGCGAGTGAGGCGAGGCTGGCCGCTTGCCCCGCGCCTTTTTTGAAAAAGGCGGGGGCTTGCCTCGCCGCCTGAAAAGGCCGGTGATATTTTTTTTGTAAAATCATAGGTTTTCCTTTCTGTATTTGTTATTTTTTCCCCATAGTCTCAGATTACTATGAAGAGAAAAGTATTTAATGGTTTATTTAGAATTTAAAGTGATAAATTAAAGATTAAAAATTTTAAATTTGTGGGATATTCTAAACTTTGCGCAAAATTTCTTTGAGCGAAACTGACGCTCCGCCTCGCCCTCGCTTCCGGCGATTTTTTCGGCGGGTTTTATTTGTTTAATTCTTGCACTTTTTTCAAATCCTGCCAAGAATACTTCGTTACATTTCCGCTTTGATCAACGGAAAATACATACAACAATAATTTTTTGGCAATTTCGGTAATTTTTTTACTATGCAAAGGTTTTTTTGTCTCTTTCAAAATTGTATAGGCAATGCCTTTGTATGAGCTCATAACTTTAACTAAAATTTTTAACTAAAAATGGTTCAAGAAAACCAATCAAACTACTAACATCTGTTCCTTGAATTTTCACCCAGTCAGCGTGCATAGCACTATTACGAAGTTTTACATAAGACGAAACAATCGGAGCTTCTGCGCCACTAAAAAATCCTTGTGATTTTAGAGCGTTTATAACTTGGCTCAAATCTTTGTTTTCCGTTTTGATATCAAGCTCGTCCGCTTTTCTTTTCAAAGAATCTTCCAGCGCGGCTGAAGCCAAAACCGCCGCAACATCTTTATTGCCGTTTTTCAATTCATTTTTTGCAATAGCCAAAAAATCACCGATGATTTCCCCCGACGCTTGGATAACAATATTAGTTATCAAGCCAGCTTTGATGTCATTTTTTACACTTGCTAAAATTCCATAAACCATATGACAAGTTTTCCTCAATTCGTATTCTGTGGAATATTTTTTTGAAACAATTTGTTTTCTTTGGTCTATCAAGGATTTTACTTGCGGGCTTTTCGCACCGAAAAGATTTGAAAGTATATTTAAGGTTGATCCGTATGCTTCGTGGACTTTTGGAGCTTCGCTATCTTCTTCAACAAGAGAAATATCTAACTTACTAAAAGTTTTACTCATTACTAAAATCCCCCCAATTTCTTTGAGTAAAAAATTTATTTGTTTTATGTATTTTTCGGTAAGGTTATTCATATTTTTAGCTCGCAGTTTCAAAAATCTTTTTAACTAAACTTGTCCTTGCGTAAAACGCGCGGGTTATCGGCCGTCTTTTTCCGGTTCGTGGATTTATACCGCCAATTCCTTTTGTTCTC
>JAHIHE010000149.1 GCA_018899995.1 Patescibacteria group bacterium
ATATTGAGCTTAATAGGGAACCCTGTGTAAATCAGGGACGGGCCCGCCGCTGTTATCTCGCCCTTTTTATTAGAGAGGGAACCTTTTTAGCAACACACGCCACTGTTTCGCAAGACAGGAATGGGAAGGCTGTTAAAAAGGTGGGAGAGTCAGAAGACCTGCCTAAGCGTACGGTCTCACTTTTAAAAGGCTTTTATTAGTTGGCTTTTTAAATGTCTTCAAAGGCATAGCTTTCGTGGACTTAGGCATGCCAAAAGATCAGAGGATAAAAAAGGGACATCCCCGGATCGATTTAATATCGGTTTGGGGATTTTTTTTGCAATCTGTCAGACTAAGGAAGCCGGTCAGATGCCGGCGCTGCCCCGCAACTGTAAGCGGAACAAAACCCACTTAAATGCCACTGGTTTCCAAAATGGAAATTGGGAAGGCGTGGAGAGTAGGAATTGCCGCAAGCCAGGAGACTTATCTGACAGATCAAACAACAATTCTGACCGAGGGGAAAGGAGAAATTAAAAATGAAGAGGTTGTTAAGTTGTGCGGTTATTCTTTGTGCGTGCATTTTATTGGTTGCGCCTGTTTCTGTATCTGCACAGAAAGAGAGGGATGCAATAACGATGGAAGAAGTGGTGGTTACCGCAACCAAAACCAAAGAGAAGCGAAAAGATATCCCGAACGCTGTTATCATTATGGATGAAATAGATATTCAGGAATCTTCGGCAAATAGCCTGGGAGAACTTCTGGCCAATGAACTGGGTATAGATTGGAGAACGCGTGGAGATTATGGCGGCGCTACTGAAGAAATCCATGTAAGGGGGATGGGCAGCAATGCAACACAGATTCTTATTAACGGCGTCAGTATTGTCTCGCCATCCCTCGGCTCTGCGAGCGTACAAGGGGTTTCCCTCAATAACATTGAGCGTATTGAGGTGATAAAAGGTTCCGGATCGTTGCTTTATGGTTCAGGCGCCATGGGAGGAACTGTCAATATCATAACAAAAGAGCCGAAACGCGATATAATAGATGCAAAAGCAAGTGCAGGTTATGGTTCCGAAAACACTTACAGGTTATCTGCTGAGCATGGCATGTTTGCTTTTGGTGATTTTGGATATTATTTGACTGCCAATCGCCATGAAACCGATGGTTTTAGGGATAACAGCGATCTTACCCACAAGGATGTCTCTCTTAAACTTTTACTTGATAAAGGTGACTGGCTGGATGTCAGCATTTACGGCGATTATATTGATAGAGAATTCGGCCAGCCCGGAGTGAAGCCCCCTGACAGTACTGATGACTATTTTGTAAATGGAGAAAAACTTTATAGCAGAAGTGCTGCAAGTCTTGTTGACCGCCATAGAGATGAGGACGGGCATACAGTTATAAAGGTTAAGAGCAAGCCTTACGAATGGCTTTGCTTAAATCTGAAGGCTGATTATACAGACATGGAAAGTTATAATTATCGACGCAACAATGCTGCGGTATGGCCAAAAGTTGCAGGTGAAGGAGAGGAAACATGGGTCACCAATAAGGTGACTGGTACCGAGGGAAATTTGGAGTTAAAGCCTTACAGGGGCGCAAGTCTGATATTTGGTTCAGAATACAAGAACTTTGACTATGAAAATGTGCAGGAGGATCTGGACGATACAGGTATTACAAAGGCAGGCACAAAGACAACAATGAAGCATAGAGTATTCACTAAAAGCGTTTTTGCAGAGGCACAATATCGACCCTGCAAATTTTTTAAACTATTAGCCGGCATAAGGCAGGAAAACCATTCTTTGTTTGGAACTGAAGACCTTCCCCGGTACGGGCTTGTTATAAATCCATTCGAAAAAACAGTTATTAAATTTAGCCATGGAAAGCACTTTAAAGCACCAACAATGAATGATCTTTACTGGCCTGATGATGGCTGGACAAAGGGAAATACCGATCTTATACCTGAAACAGGCTGGCATACAGATGCCACAGTTGAACAGAGCCTTTTTGATGATGATCTGTTTATAACACTTACATATTTTAATTGGGATCTGGAAGATAAAATTAACTGGGCGGAGGATCCAACTCTTAACGGTTACTGGACTCCTTCAAACGTTGATACTTATAAAGCCCAAGGCTGGGAACTTGGGACCAGGATAAGACCTTTTAAAAATATAGCACTTAACCTGAGTTATACATACACGGATGCAATTGAAGAAAAAAAGGATTGCGCCAGACGTCAGGCGCTATATACTCCGGAACATCAGTTCAAGGGCAATTTGAGCTATTATTCTGATTTTGGAATGAGTATAACAACGACAGTCCGTTATGTGGGGGATAGACCGGCACATTATAATAACAGTAGAGATGATAAACCTGATTACACACTTTCTTCCTATTGGACTACTGATCTGAAAATAGAGCAGCGCTTGTTCGACCACTGGATTTTTTCGCTTCAGGGAAATAATCTTTTCGATGAGCAATATGGAACATATGTGGCCGACTTCAAGGATGAAAATACCGGGGTAACTACCAGGGAAGAATATCCTGGAGCAGGAAGTTCTATATTTTTTAATGTGTCTTATGAATATTAATTAGGAGAAAAATCATGCTGGATATTTTTATCAAGGGCGGGCCGGTCATGTATCTGCTTTTAGCCTGTTCGATTCTTGTTCTTACTGTAATAATAGAAAGGTCTTTATTCTGGATAAGTGTAAATAAGCATCGCAATTATTCTCTTATAGATGAGATCCTTGAACTATGCAGAGCAGGAGATTGGGAGTCGGTGAGAATAAAGACAAAAGACTCAAAAGATTTTATTATCAAAATACTTGTAACAGGCATTGTTCACAGATAATTTTCAATGACTAAGGCCATGGAGTCGGCGGCGGCAGAAGAGATCAGGAGGTTGCGTCGATATATGGGAGTGCTGGATACCATGATTACCGTTGCGCCCCTGCTCGGTATTTTTGGAACAGTTATCGGTATTATAATGTCATTCGAGGCGCTGGGCTCAGCCGGAATAGAACATCCTCAGGCTGTTACTGCAGGAATAGCGCAGGCTCTTATA
>JAHIHE010000012.1 GCA_018899995.1 Patescibacteria group bacterium
CCAAAGCATTGCTTTTATAGGTGCGGCTCTAGAAAAATTGAGGCAAATTGCGCCGGAAGCAGGAATAGAAAAAGTGGAATTAACGGATGAAGACATTAAAAAATGCAAGGAAAGAATGGAAAGCGATATTGCCGACGCAGTAAATGCCAAAACAGAATATGGCAAGAAAAAAGGATGGGATAGGGAAAAAATTCAAGAAGAGATCAAATCAGAGCAAGTTTGGATCCGGGAATTCCAGACAAGTTATTTAAAAGATATTTTAGACGAGAAAAGCTTTAAAGAGAAAGAGGATAATGAAAAAAGTCTTGAACTTTCTGATGAAGAATGGAAAGGAATGGTGAAGGATTTAAGAAACTTGATCGATAAAAAAGATTGGCATAAAGTAATTCCACGCATGGGACATATGAATAATCTTGAGCCGGAAAAATTCGGCGACGTGTCGCGTTCTTTGTTTAATTCGAGCGATAAAGAGGGAATGCTTAAAGAAATTGAGATTATGAGAAGAGGAGATGAAAAGACGGGACGGAAGGCAAATGCTTGGGAATTGGGGTCAAGGATTAGATACGTGGCGGAATGTTTCCCTGAACTTAGAGGCAGGATAGAGATCAATGAGCAAGATTGGAAAAAAATGAAAAAATTTCTGCAGGACGATAGAGATAAGAAATGGGATAAAAAAGATTGGGAGGAGAAAGGAAAAGAAGGAGATTACTGGAGTGTTGCTTATCAGGAATGCAATATGAAAATAATAGAGAAAGCGATTGAAAGAAAGGAAATTAAAATAGCGAAAGAATAATTCTAAAAAAGAAAGCAAAATTTATGCGCATTGCCATGTTTTGCAGCGGACGGTTTACCACTCCGCCGCCTCCAAAAACAATTTATGCCCCTTTGTGGATTACCAGCGTTTTGGCCAATGAAATGGCAAAGCGGGGGCATAAAGTAACTTTATTTGCCGCAAAAGGCACGAAGTCAAAAGCAAAAGTGGAAACTTTAAACTTGCCGCCGCTGGAAAACCGCAAAGACCTCAAATCATGCGTTGATATAAGAGAAGACAGGGTGATTAATTTTTACGAGCAAATATTTATTTCAGAAATTTATCGGCGCGCGGAAAAAAGAGAGTTTGACCTTATGCATATTCATCCGGTTGAGCAAGCCATTGGTTTTGCGGCAAATTCCAAAGTTCCCACTGTTTTTACCTTGCATGACCCTATTTCTTGCTGGAGAAAATTTGCTTACTCAGCTTATAAAAAAAACACAAGCAATGTTTATTTTGTTTCTCTCAGTCATTCGCAGCGCGCTCCCTTAAAAGGTTTGAATTACATCGCCACTATTTATAACGGCATAGATTTTGCCAAATATCCTTTCAGTAAAAAAGCTGGAAAATATTTATTTTTAGCATCGCGCATTGTTCCGGAAAAAGGATTTGATATCGCGATAAAGGCGGCAAAGAAAGCCGGTTTGCCGCTCGTGATTGCCGGTGAAATAATAAACCAAGAATATTGGCAAAAGAAAATAAAACCATTTTTGGGCGAGCAGATAATTTACGCCGGAGCAGTTACGCCTTCTAAACTTCCCGAACTATACCGAAACGCCAAAGCTTTTATTTTTCCTTTGCAATGGGAAGAGCCGTTCGGCCTTGTGATGATTGAGGCAATGGCTTGCGGCGCGCCGGTAATCGCTTTTGACCGCGGCTCCGTGCGGGAAGTGGTAGAGGACGGAAAAACGGGGTTTATCATTCCGCCCCTGAACAAGAAAGGCGAACCGAATATTGGCGGTATGGTTGAGGCAGTCAAAAAAATCAATACGATCGACAGGATAGCGTGCCGGTGGCGCGTCGAAGAAAATTTTAGCTTAAAGCGGATGAGCGACGAATACGAAAAAATTTATGCCGAGATTTTGGCAAAAAAATAAGCCCCGTTAGAAGTCCGAACTTGCTCTTGATATTTTCCAAGGTTTTCAAGCGAAAGCGGCTTCGCCTTACGACATTCTTAAATAGCGAGAATAATTTTAAGACTTCTAACGGGGCAGAATAAATTCTGCAACAACTCGCTATATATCCTTGAATTTTTGATATAAATCAACCGCTTCGTCAAAAAGACTCTTTGAAATATCAGGCACAACAAGCTCTATGGATCGGATACCCACCAATCCCAGTAAAGATTTAGGCGCCATATTTTTATCCAGCTTGGCATATTTCTTTTTTGCCAGACGCAATGTTTTTTCAATAAGATCAATGCGCCGTATAAATTGGTAAGTTTCTATTATGGAAACTATGTCGGTGGAAATATCGCCAATACTGAATCCTTCCGAGTCGAAAGTTATATATTTTGAACCAACCAGCAGATTTGAGGTCTTTGCGTCTCCAACATTGTAGGTTAGGACTAAATCGTATTTTTTAATTTTTAAAAATTTCCCAAGCACATTGTATCCCTTCTTCCATAACTGCCCGAACCCGTTGATATTTATATCTTTTTTATTTTTTAGCTTTACCGCGCCCTGTCCATGAAAAACCGAAAGCTTCCTAATCACTTTTTCTAAACCATCGGGAGATTCTTCCAATGTTTTACTATCGATAAACTCTCTTAGATAAGTTTCGCCGGATACAGGTATAATTTTTGGAAAAACTTTGGGAAATAACTTATGGGCAAGAATAGAATTTTTTGTTCTTTCTTCGGCATCAGCCACCAGTATCCCTCCCCTCGTCCACCTGCTTTCTTTTCTTAGGTGTTTAATTACTCCGTTGAAGTTTCTAAGAATATAAATATCGGACAAGCTTGCTCTTATCTTTTTAATTTGGCCGTTCATATTTGTTAAAATTTAGTCACTTACCCCCACCAATTTTATAAATTTATTAACGAATATTTATTATTTCTATTAACTCCGGTTTGCTATAAAATTCTTTTGTGTAGAATTGATGGGGGCTTACATCACTATATTATCAAAAAACAGCGCGAGAGTCAATTAGCCCGATTAAGTATTTTTCCGCCAACAAAATATGGGATTTAAAAACAATACAAAAATAGGAGAAAACCTTTGGATTGCAGGCGGCTATTATGTTGATTTTGACGAATTGGGACAGTTTCGCATCATCGGGCCGAACAATCATCTCTATTGCGGACTTGTTGACATTCCGCCGCACAAGATAAAAATTAAAAGCGTTGCGGAAAAGGACAATATTCTGCGCATAAAAGGCGTTTTTAATTCTCCCGCGATAAATTTATACTATCCGGCAATGGATGATATTAGAACCATGAGAAAAGCGGAGCGTCAGGATACCGGCGAACATAAGTCCTTTTTGAAGATAAGGGGAGAGACCTTTGAAAAAATGATTCCGCAGATTATAAAAATTAAGCGCGATTCCCGCGCCACGAGTTTGATTTTCAGGCGCGCCTATGAAGAAAATTTCTATTATGAAACGGTTTTTGAATTTAGCAAAGAAACAAGAATAAAGAAGATAACAAAACCATACCGAGGTTATAAATTCTCATCTTCCGGTGATAAAATAAGTTTTGCGATCAAGGCGGCAACAAACGACATTCGGCGCAAAAAATTCAACAATTTATTCAGCATTAAAGAAGACAGTTTTGACTTTAAGGTTTTTGGCAAGAGGAGCGATTTTTTGAAAAAGATCTGGGAGCGCACCGAAAAGGAAATTGAGCATTTGGTTTCTTGGGGAAAAACATCCGGCGACAGATTTGGAACGATTTTCCCTCGCGATTGGATGGAATCGGCCGACTTGGGATTGAACGATTTAACTCCCGAAGCGCGCAGTTATATGTATGAGGCGTCGCTAAAAAACATCAACGAAAAAGGCGAGGGCTGGCACGAAGATGTGGTGGGCGAATACAGATACGAGTTTGAAGTTTCAGGGAAAGACATTTTTGACCGCCACATGATTGATATTGAACCGAGATATATTTTGGGGATGAAATTTTTACCCAACGATTTCTTTTTGAGCAAAGAAAACAGGGAAAAACTGAGGCGGGTGGCAAACTATGTTTTGGTTAACGCCCGGAGCGCGGATTATATTTTTTTTGAGACCTTGCCGCTGGAAAGGCGGAAGCCGGGCGACAAGTATTATGATTCTGGAAATTGGCGCGACGGCGCCTGGGCATTCAAAAAAATTGCCGATATTATCGCCCCTTTTGATGTGAATGCCGTGTTTTATCCCGAAGCGCTGGAAGCGCTGAAGATTTTCCAGAGCAAGCTGTCTATGGAAATAAAAGATATAGACAAGTTGATTTCAAAATGGGAGAATAAAAAAAATAGTTATCTTTTTAAGAACGCCGACGGCAAGATTGCCTATGCTCTGGCGCTTTATAAACCTGATTCTGGCGCAAAAAAGGGTAGTTGGCAGAAAATGGAAGTTAATCATTTGGACGAATCATACCTTTACACTTACGGAGAAGCAACCAAGGAAGAGGTTAGCAGTTTTTGCGACCGCCTGATGGACAGAAATTATTTCTATACCGACTCAGGTCCTCTGATAACCTCAAGGAAGAATCCTTACGGTTACACCACAGCTGAATATCACGGATTAGTAATTTGGGTAAAACAGACTTCGTACGTTGTTCTTGCTCTAAGCAGGGCTTTAAAAAAGGCGATTATTGAAGAGTGGGATAGAAAACTGATTCGGAAAATCAGGAGCGCTATTTTAAAGATTTCGGAAAATACCTTCAACGCTTTTGAAACAATGGGCGCGATACCAGAGCTTTATTGGGACGATGCCGGCAAGGCCAGATTATTTTCCGACCAACCCAATGTAGAAGCATCAATGAGCAAGGTTCAACTTTGGAGCGCGGTTGGCGCGAGAAGAATTATCAGAAAATATTATGAATTGCTTACGGATCCGAGGTATAAGATATAATAAAAATAATTTCTAATTTATAATTTTCAATTTCTATTAAATTTTTAATTCTTAAATTTCTAAACCTTTGTTTGAAAATTGGGCTATTGCCCGCCTGCGGCGGGTCCGCCGAAGGCGGAATAATTTAATAAAAATTAGAAATTAAAAATTGAAAATTTAATATTATCTTTCAGTCTTGGTTATAGAAAAAGTTGAGGGATTAAAATTTTAATGGTATGAAAAAACAAAATATCTATTTAGGCATTGACATCGGAGCCACAAAAACCATTTTTTTAGTGGTAAAATTTGGCGCCGGAAAATTCAAGATTTTGGAAATGTCAAGGTGTTTCACTCCGAGGAAGGAGGCGGATATTTTGAAAATGGCTGAGGAAAATTTCAAAGGGCTGGCGGAAAAATACGAAATCGCGGGCATTGGCATTGGTTTTGCCGGGCCGGTTGATTTTAAGCGCGGCGCGGCGGTAGCCGGACCGAATTTAAAAACCGGAAAAATTGAATTTAAAAAATATCTTTCGAAAAAACTGCAGATTCCGGTAACGGTAGATAATGACGCGAAATGTTTTGTGTTGGCGGAAAATATTTTTGGCGCGGCGAAAGGGTATAAAAATATTATCGGGATCACGATTGGCACCGGTATCGGCGGTGGGATAATTATTGACGGTAAAATTTACCGCGGAGCTACTGGTTCAGCCGGAGAATTCGGGCATACTAATATAAGCAAAGACAATGAGTGGGAAGCAATTGCTTCGGGCTCTGGGTTGGTGAATATTTACCAAAAAATCAGCGGCTCGCCTCGATTTGCAGGAGGAGAAGCGGGTAAAAAATTAGACAGCTTTATAATTATTGAATTGGCAAAAGAAAAAAATAAAAATGCTTTAAAATCAGTGGAAAAAGTGGCAGAAAATCTTGGTATAGAAATTGCCAATATCGTTGAGATTTTTAATCCGGAAATAATCGTTCTTGGCGGAGGTTTGTCCGAAGTTGGTTTAATTGTCGGCAAAGCCAAGGAATACGCGAAAAAGAAAGTATTTTTGCCTTCTTTGGCTAAAACTCCGATTATAGTGTCAAAGCTCGGCCAACCCGCTGTGGCCCTCGGCGCGGCTTATTTGGCGCGAAATATTAATAAAAAAACAGGTCTAGCGTAAGTTTTTGTCATGCGCCGCAATACTTTTGAAAAAAGTTATCCACAAGTCTTATTTGACAGTATAATTTTTTGTGGTATAATAATGTTTGTAAAGAGACGGCGCGTTTTCTAACTCACTCAAACTTGACATTCCTATCTCTTGCAGTATAATAATTGCAAGAGTTAGCAGTTAGCCGTTAGAAATAAAAATAAAAAATAATTTAAGGAGGATGAAAATAAAAATACTAAAATTTATTAGTGAAGTTGGTCGCTCGGTTTTGTTGTCTGCGCTTGCGCTGTATCGTCTCTCTCTCTCTCTCTCTCTCTCTCTCTCTCGTATTGAGAAAAAGGAATTTGACCCGTTGTTATTCAAAATTAGATTATTCAAACTTAGCATTAAGCGCGTTTTTTGTATGTCAAAAACAAACCTTTGCTGCTGTTTTAAGCAGTGAAGGTTTTTATTTTCTAAAAAATCTCAGAATTTAGAAGAACCGAAGAAAAATAAAAAAGCCCTTAATTGTGGTTGGACACAAAGTAGGACTAGAGAAGAATGTAAAATAAATGCGCTTAAGCGCGTTATTGTCATTCTTTTACAGTCTTGATGTGTCTTGACACAGGTAAGAGCTTTTTTATTTATACTTGTAGAAAAAATACAGTTTAGATATCTGAATGGGGCGAAGGAGGGTTAGATAAATATAGGAGGATTAGTTCCAACCACTTCCCATAAATTCCAACCATTCCTTACACCCCATTCAAATATCTAAACTTGGCTAACTGCATATCTTAGCATTATTTAAAAATTTTGTCAACATGAACCCATGAACACGAATTCATAGCCAGCCAATCCAGTGTCATTGCGAGGAGCCTGCAGGCGACGAAGCAATCCCACTCAAATACGGAAGAGATTGCCGCGCTCCCTTGGGTCGCTCGCAATGACAGAGAAGGCATTCGGCGACAGTTCCTAAATAAGCGAGTAAGCAAGCCCTAAAATTTAAAAGGTCGATTGGGGCAAAAAGAATAATTTTTTAATTCCTAATTGAACTAATGTCTAATCAATGTCTAATTCTTAAATGTCTAATGTCTAAATTTTAGTCATTGGTCATTAGGATTTAATTAGTCATTAGAAATTAGTCATTAGTCATTCCGAATAATATGGCCGTAGAAAAATCAATGGCATCCTCCAGTTTGGTGGAAGTGATTGACCGCATCCTTGACAAGGGCGTTGTGGTTGACGCCTGGGTAAGAGTTTCATTGGTGGGTATTGAGCTTCTGGCGATTGAAGCAAGAGTCGTAGTAGCTTCTGTTGAGACTTGGCTAAAGTATGCCGAAGCAGTAGGCTTGACTACCAGCGCCACCGCTTAACCCTTGAGATAGGGAATATTCTTTGTCCCTGAACTTAGCCAATCGGCTTGCCGGGACAAGTTGGCGAGGTACCCTTTTTATCTTAAGAAGCATTGGCATAAATCCTTCTTTACCCCGACTTTCGTCGGGATTGGGATGAAAAGCGTACCCATCCAACATTTGTAAAGGCGGGAATAAATCAGTTTGAATAATGTTTAAACAATGTTCAAGAATATTGAGAGGAATAATTTAAAAAATTTAGCCGAGGATATTGTTGTTTCGTATGACGCGCGGGTAAAAATGGTCGGAGGGATCGTTGAAGATACCCATAAGATACTGGATGGATTTAGGAAAAATAGGGAGGAAATGAGTGATAATCTTCGGGAGGTTTTAGCAAAATCCGAGTCGCTTCGCAAAAAAGATTTTAGCGCGATGATGCAAGATATTCTCCTGACTCAGCAAAAAAGAGAAGATAGCGTAAAAAAGATACTGGCTGATTTTCGCGAGGAAGAATCCCGAGTGGCAGAACAATTAAGAAAACTGCTTAAACAAGGAGAAAAAATACGACTGGCTGATTTCAAAAAAACTTTAGTCCGTATACGGCAGGATCAGGCGGCGAAAGAAGCAAACACTGGAGAGCAAGTTATGGCCGAGCTTGCGGCTATGCAGGATGAAGTCCATAAGATGCTGGAGGCGTTTAAAAAAGAAAGAGAAGCGGCGGCAGAAGAGTGGAAAAAGATATCGCCGCCGCTTGCTAAAAAAAATGATTTATAAATTAAAATTTATGTCAAAAAAGACAACCAAAAAATCTGCTTGTAACTATAGAACAATTACTTGCGCTTTTTGCAAAGGAAAGGGCAAGGATCCGTTTGAGGTTCCGTCAAAACTTTCCAATTGCCAGGTTTGCAATGGCAGAGGCAGAGCGCAAGTTATAGAGCCGGTGGAAATTTGTCCTTATTGCAAAGGAAGCGGTATTTTCTTTAACCACCGAATGCCTTGCGCCGTATGCGGCGGGAGAGGAGCGGTAACAAAGATCAAGGGAGAAAAAAGATGCGCGAAATGCAAAGGCGACGGAAGAGAACAGGGAAGCGATCTTCCTTGCGCGAGTTGTTACGGGCTTGGAGCGATATAGGATGTAGTTAGAAGTAAATAAAATTATTCAAATGCCTATTATCAAGA
>JAHIHE010000013.1 GCA_018899995.1 Patescibacteria group bacterium
ACACCGGCTCATTTCAGCACTCAAACACTTCGCCAAAATCTTTTCGAATTGTTTCTCTTCTGGTTAAAAAAGGCGTAAATCTAAAAAAAACAGCGGAACAATTATTCAAAAAAAGGGAGTTCGACGGCTCTTTAAAAATATGGGGAAAGGTTCTGAGCAGAGTATCCGTGGACGCTCAAACTAAAATGGCTTTTTCTTATGTCTCGCAAGATGATCTTAAAAAATACAATTCCAACGAAGATGAATTAAGCGGATTAATAAATCTCTTGGCGGGAATACCGGAAAGCAGGTTTTCGCTTCTGTTGATAGAAACTAAATTCGGAAAGGTAAGAGGAAGCATGCGCTCGGAGCTTTACAAGGGCGTGGATGTCGCGAAAATCGCCCAAGCTTTCGGCGGAGGCGGCCATAAATTAGCCGCCGGATTTGAAGTGGAAGGAAAAATCAAAGATAAAGAAAAAGAAATAAAAGAAAAAATCGCGGAAAAGCTGTTGAAACAATGATAATTTATCGCTAATCAATCGCGAATAAATAATTCAAGAAGCTTCTTCCCGATCAATAACGCATCTTGAATTTTTCAGCAAATAATCCTAAAATAGAAAAGTATTCTTCGGCCACGTAGCCAAGTGGTAAGGCGGGAGTCTGCAAAACTCTTATCGGCAGTTCGATTCTGCCCGTGGCCTCAAAAATCATTTTAACATTTTAACATACTAACATTTTAACAAAATATAAACCCCTTTTAATGAAACGGCTCAGTGGTGGAATTGGCATACACGCGACACTTAAAATGTCGTGTCCTTACGGACTTGTGGGTTCGACTCCCACCTGAGCCACTAATAATAATTTTTAAAAAAAGCTTTTTTGTCATTGAGAGTCCTGTACTCAAGAAGAAACAATCTCTTTTTTCTGTCATTGTGAGAAGCCCAGCAGGACGGCGCGACGGATAAACATATTTCGCGCGTACTTTTGTAAATTAACTTATATTGTGTTATAATTATCGCAGACTGACCATTGACAAAACTTTGGTTATAGCGCACAATCGAAAGTCCAATATTATAATAATGCAATCTATATGTCATTCACAAGGTTATACAATTTAATATTTAAGGAAGATATTATTACAGAAGTTTTGATAGCGAATAAAGGCAAATTTCCCGATAATATTTCTGTTTCCATCGCGCCATCGCAAGACGGGGGTTATATTGTTAATATTAACGAATTACCGGGTTGCATCACTCAAGCCGAAAACGGCAAAGAAATTTTTGAAATGGTTAATGATGCGTTATATGCTTACTTTGAAGTTCCAAAAGATTACCAACCCTTTATGCCTGTATTTTTTCCTCCCGAAAACGAAAGGAAGCAATTTAATATTGAAATTCCAAATCAATACTTAAATAAAAATTTAGTTTTTCAAAGAACTTAATGGGTATTTTTTCATTTCCTTGCAAAAGAAAAAAACTGATAAACGCTCTTAGAAAACTTGGATTAGTCGTGGAAAACGGTTCGAAACACGATTTGGCAAAATGCGTTCATAATGGCGGTAAAACAACAATTCCAAGACATAATGAAATCAAGCGAGAAATAGTAAAAAGTATCGCTGATTTTTTATTGGATAAAGAATTTGAAAAAGAGAAATTATTGGATTTATTGAAATAGTTTTTTTCTATCATTGCGCCTTCGATTGCACTCAGGCCATGAGCGAAGTCGAATGGGAGAAGCCGAAGCGACGAAGCAATCTATAAATAGTTCAAAGTTCAAAATGCAAAATTCAAAGTTGCGCCTTGTTAAATAGTTGCAAGACAAATTTAACAGGGTAAAGCTAAAAGTTTAAAGTTGCTGAATCCTTGCAAACTTTTAATTTTAAATTCGACTTTTAACTTTTCACTTTGAACTTTTAACTTAAGAACGAGATTGCTAGCATTGATGACTTTATAAATTGATGTTGCCAAAAAAAAAGGGGGGGGCCGAAGGAAAGCATGCGGCTTCCGACGGGGTAAAAATTTTTGCCCGCCCTCGCCTGCCCCGTAGTGAACGCGAAGCGTTCTACTACTGGGGCTTTCCGCCGCCGCCGAATTTCGTATTTCGCTTTGCGAAATGCGGCGTCAAGAATTTTGTTGATTAAATTCATTTCATTTGATAGTATAATAATAGTTGTTAATAAACCAAGCGTCCAAACTATGGCAAAAATCGCCAAGGCGTTGGGCGTTTCAATTGAGGAGCTAATAAAATGAAAAATATTTTTTCTATTGCGGTCATGAAGCCCAAATACATCTTTTTATTAGCGATTGCGGTTATTTTGGTTTTAGCGATTATAACTATTTTTATTGGCAGTCGCGCGAATAAGCAACTGCCCGGACAATCGCCGCAACAAAACACTGCATCTAGCACTGTCTCTGACCTCAACACTACTTCCCCCGTCAATGAATCCGCCAACGCAAAACCGTTATTTGGAACGATGATCGCTTTTGATATAAACGGCGCAGCCGCGGCAATGGGCGCGGTTGATGCTCTCCAAAAGGGTTGGACTGAATTCAGAAAAGATAATTCGGCCTATCAGAATTTTAAAAGCAATTTTAAAAAAATTATTCAAGACCGCGCAAAGCTTGTTAAAGAGACGGGGTTTTCTCTTGACCGTGGAAGTTTCAGTTATTTTACATGGAATGTTATTGAACCCCAAAAAGGGCAATTTGATTGGGAATTGACCGATCTTTATGCCCAAGGAGCTTCGAATGCCGGTGTTAAAATCTCCGCCGTTATTCAGCCTTTTGCCAGTTGGGATCAAAAAAACACGTCGCCCCTTACTAACTGCAATGCCTTGGATTTCGCTTATTACGATTATAAAGCGGGTCCGCCGAATGATCTTGCCGAATATGAAATTTTTTTGACAAAAACAGTTGAGCGTTATAAAGATAAAGTCGCCGTTTGGGAGATTGGCAATGAATACGATGGCCGGTGTGGCGGATATGAAAATAATCCCCAAGGATATTTTAATCTGCTTAAAATTTCCTCGGAAACAATCAAAAAAGTTGATCCTCAAGCCAAGGTGACCAACGGTGGCGCTTTGGAATTTTCTGATAACAGCATTAGAAATTTCTGGACTAAATTTTTTCAGCTTGGCGGCGGTCAATACATTGATTACTTTAATTTACATTACAACACCGAACGCAGCCAGAACCCCAAGTTGGACCCCGCCATCTTTCAAGAAAAATTAATATTCTTCAACAGTCTTATGGAGAAAAATGGCGGTAAAAAACCTCTGTACCTGACTGAATTTGGCATTTATTCTGGATCGCCATCTTCTCAACTGATCAGTCAACCGGCTCAAGAATCGGGTCAAGTCCAGACAAATTTACCAACACAGCAAACACCGCTTAAACAATCTTCAAATCAACCGTCTGGTGACAAATGCGGCGATGGGATTTGCGATGATTTTGAAAAACAAAATCCAAATGTGTGTCCGAAAGATTGCCAAACAGGTGTTCAACAACCGACTCAACAGCCGCAATCGGAAAAATCAATTCCAATTCAAAGTCTTCCAAAAGTAAGTCAAGAATTTCAAGCCGCCTTATATTTTAAAGATTCTATTATTGCTTTTGCCAGTGGCGTTAATACGATCTTCATTGATATGGTTGGCCCAGACGATAATATTGTTGGCTCTTCAGCGGCGTTTAATACCGAAGGCCGGCCGCGACTTTTTCTTACCACTTTAAAAACTATTGCAAGCAAAATTAGCGGTTTTTCCAAGGTAGAAAAAATTGCCGACTCGCAATACAAATTTACCGCCGGTAATAAAATTATCTACGCGTTATGGTCAGGAATGTTTCCTAAAGAAATTTCAGGCAAAGTAAAAGTAACGGATATGAAAGGACAGGAACAGTTTATGGACGCAACGAAAATAAAATTAAAAGCAGATCAGCCGGTTTTAATTGAATTATAGAAATAGCAAAAGAATTTTCCGCCAAAGAACAAAACCTATAAACTTTAATTAAAGCGGCGCGCCAGTTTCACCGGCAAGCCCCAGCAGCAGAACTCCGTTCGCTACGGGGTAAAAAATTCGGCGGCGGCGGAAAAGCGAAAGCGCGGCGCAAATAAATATAATTTTAAAAAAAGCTTACCATTTAAGCTTTTTTATTTTCTCCCAACTTTTTAAAAATTATAAATTTTTAAAAACGATTTATGAATTCTCGCGGAGTAATAATTGGAATATTTTGAAAAAATTTAAGTTTCAGCAAATGTTTGTCGCCGGAAATAATAACATTAGAATCAAGGACGACTTTCATTTTTTTACTTTTCGAACGGATAAAATCGCTTTGGCTATGTCTTTCTTGGAGATTCCTCTTGAAAGCGGTTTAATTTTTTGCCAAGTTGTCCAAAATTCAGGCTCCTGAATTTTTTTGACAATAATCGTATCTTTGGTTTCTCTGATAAAAACTTCCGTATTTTTCCATTCCTTAGGCAAAACAATGCTTTGTCCGACAAGTTTAGTTTGGTAATTCATAAAATTATTTTTTAATTATATTTTCATTATACTCTTTCTAAGCTCAGTGTCAATTTTTAAAAAATCCTATCTCCTTAATCTTTTTCCCGCATTATAACCGGAATAACGCTATTCCACCGCTTCATTTCTACAATTTAGATTGGGTTTCCAGCCACAACGAGATCCCGCTTAGACTGGACAAATTAACAATACAATAGTTTATAAATAATAAAAAAACGGCTTCTTTTCAGGGAGGCTGTTTTTTTGTTTATTTATAAATTTCGCGCGTTCCAATGTCAAAAAGTAAAATTTTATTTTTGTCTAAAAATTCAAAAAGAATGCGGTTTAATAAAGAATTTTTTACAAGCATTGAATTTATTTGAATTTTTCTTTTGGAATTTTTGATTGTTTGACAATCGCCAAGAAAGTTCCAATCGGAATAGGTTTTGATTTGCCATGCAAAAGAAGAGGAACAATTATGCCACTGGCGGGATTTTTCCAAATCATATGGCTTCCTTTTTGGCGAGACAAAATAAAACCGTTTGTTTCTAAAATTTTTATAATTTTTCTGGCATTGATTGATCGCATAAAATTAAAAAGTTTTTTGAGGAAGCGCCGCTCTTACTTCGCTAATTATCAGGCCTTTGGTTCTAACTCTGATTTTTTGTTTTTGTGAAGCCAATTCTTCCAGCCATAACTCCAAGACTTCTTTGGCGTTCTTTTCCGCTTCTTCAAAAGTTTTTCCAAAAGTAACGCATCCGGGAAAATCCGGAAATGAAACATTGTATCCGCCTTCTTCAGCGGAATCAAAGACGGCAAAAGATGATAAAATTTTTCTTGTTTTGTCAGCCATAATTTTGAATTATTCAAATTATATTTTTATTATACACTTTTTAGACCCCAGTGTCAATTTTTGAATTGATAAATCGTCAGGATTGGAAGTCATAATACAAAGTTAATAATACAGTCATCTTGGCAAAAAAATTGCTCTTTAAAAAAACAATCTTTGGGGTATAATTTGGCTGTAATTTTTTATTGCCAAATTATACCTTGAAGATTATAAATAATTTTCAATGGCAGGAGGAAAA
>JAHIHE010000014.1 GCA_018899995.1 Patescibacteria group bacterium
ACAAGCGCGCCAGGCATTCCTTTCCAAGCGGAAAATTCAAGGCCTGTATCTTCCACGAGCACGAATTTGCCTGTTTTATGGAAAGCGTCACGCGCTTTTTCCTTTACTATTTCAGCCACATCCAGTCCTTGCGGTTCTGAAAGTTCCACATCTAATTGCTGCAGATTTTTACCGAGTATTTCATTGACTTCTTTCAGCTTGTTGAGATTTTTGGTTGCGAAAAACTTGGGATACATATATTTCAACATACTCCCTTTTCCTTTTTTTGGCAAAGCAAGGTATAATGAGAACAAGTTTTGCAGAAAGCAAAACTTAAATTTCTAATTTCTAAATCCTAATTTCTAATCAAGCCCCAACAACTGAAGTTAAAATCAATTCAATTAAATTTCTATGTCAAAATTGTTAGAAGGACTGAACGAAAAGCAAAAAGAGGCGGTCGTTCTTACAGACGGCCCTGTTTTGGTCGTGGCGGGTCCCGGTTCGGGAAAAACAAAAGTTCTGACTCACCGAATCGCCTATTTAATCAAAGAAAAAAAAATTGACCCGTCGCGCATTCTGGCCGTTACTTTCACCAATCGGGCCGCCGAAGAAATGAAATCGCGGGTGGCGAAATTATTGGGGCGCGAAGATAATCGCAATGGCCAATATCCGGCGCTCGGAACTTTTCATTCCATAAGCAATTTGATTTTGCGGCATGAGTCAAAAGCGCTTGGCGTGAAATCCAGCTTTGTCATTTACGATGAAGACGATTCCATTTCTCTGGTGAAAAAAGTTATGGAAGAGGCAAAAATTGACCCAAAGCAGTTTCAGCCGTCAAGAGTAAGATACGCGATTTCCGCGGCGAAAAACGAGCTTATCGGTTGGAAGGACTATGCGGAGCAGGCAACCGGACTTTGGCAGAAAACAGTCGCGAAAATTTACGAATATTACCAGAAAGGTCTTGGAAAAAACAACGCGTACGACTTTGACGACCTGATTTGCGAACTGGTGAAACTTTTTAAAGATAACTCCGAGGTTTTGCAAAAATACCAGAAAAAATTCCAATATATTCTGGTGGACGAATATCAGGACACGAATTACGCGCAGTATTTGCTGGTGAAAATGCTCGCCGATACGCGTAAAAATATCTGCGTAGTCGGCGACACGGACCAGGGAATTTATTCCTGGCGTGGCGCGGACATCAAAAATATTCTCGCTTTTGAGCGCGACTGGCCGAGCGCGAAAATAATTTTTTTGGAAGAAAATTACCGCTCCACGCAAAAGATTCTGGAAGCGGCGCAAAAATTGATAACGAAAAACGCCTTGCGGCGCGAAAAGAAAATTTTTTCCGCCAAAGAAAAGGGATCGCCGATTTTTATTTTTGAAGCCGCGAGCGAAAAAGACGAAGCGGGTTTTATCGGCCGGACGATTAAGGATTTCGTTGGAAAAGATTCGGCTGGCGAAAAAAGAAAAATCGGCTACGGCGATTTCGCGGTTTTTTACCGCGTCAACGCGCAGTCGCGGGCAATTGAAGAAGAGCTGATTAAAGCGGCTCTGCCTTACCGGATTATCGGCGGCCAGCGGTTTTACGGCAGAAAAGAAATAAAGGACATTCTCGCTTATTTAAAATTCATTCAGAACCCGATAGACTTGGTGAGCTTGACAAGGATTATCAATGTTCCGGCAAGAGGGATCGGCGAAAAAACCGCGAAAATAATTTTTGATAATTTGGCAGAAACCGGCCAAGATTTGATTTCCTGGGTTGAAAAAACTGATTTTGAAAAAATTGGTCTAAGCGCTAAAGTGAGCAAAAGCCTTTATAGTTTTATAGAAATAATTAAAAACTTTCAGCTCAAGGCTTGCGCTCAAGGCGCATCCGCCCCGGGAGGAGATCCGCCTCGGGCGGAAAATCTGGAAAAAGCGATTAAGCAATTATTAAAAAATATCAGCTACGAAGAATATCTCAAGTCATCTTCTCTGGACAGCGAAGCAAAAATAGAAAATATCCGCGAACTTATCGCTGTGGTTAAAAAATTTAACGATTTGCCTTTGGCTGAAGCGATAAATAATTTTCTTTCCGAAGCGTCGCTTTTTGAAGGAGGAGAAGCGGCTCGGACGCAAAAATCAGATGTGATAAATCTGATGACCTTGCATTCGGCCAAAGGACTGGAGTTTCGGTTCGTTTTCATCGCGGGAATGGAAGAAGGAATTCTGCCGCACTCAAGGAGCTTGAACAGCCAAAACGAGTTGGAAGAAGAGCGCAGGCTCGCCTATGTGGGAATTACCCGCGCCAAAGAAAGGGTTTATTTGACGCGCACCCGCGCCAGAAATCTTGCCGGTTTAATACAGGCGAATCTGCCTTCAAGGTTTTTGTACGAAATACCGGAAGAATTGATGGAAAGGATAGAGAACTACAATCAAAATTAAGAATTAGCACCGGCTTAAAATCAGTATGATAGACCTAACCGACACAGAAGAAATTAAAAAAATTTTTAAAAAATACAACCTGGCGCCGAATAAATTTATGGGCCAGAATTTTTTGGTTGATAAAGCGGTGTTGGGAAAAATCGTTGAAGCCGCGGAAATCTCAAAAGGCGATAATGTTTTAGAAATCGGCCCGGGTCTGGGAGCGCTTACCGGCGCGCTTCTTGAAGCCGGAGCGAAGGTTTTGGCGATTGAAAAAGACAAAAAACTCGCGGGCGTTTTGCGCGATTTATTCGGCGCCAACAAGAATTTGAAAATCATCAACGCGGATTTTTTGGCGCTTGATTTTGAAAAGCTGATTTCGGATTTTGTACTTAGAAGCTCGGCTTCCAAATGGGAAGCCGAGCTTCTAAGTGGGTATAAAGTTGTTTCAAATCTGCCTTACTACATCACTTCTCCGGTAATAAAAAAAATTTTATCATGGGAAAACAAACCGAGCCGCATTGTATTGCTGGCGCAGAAAGAAGTCGCGGAGCGGATTTGCGAAAAGCCCGGACAAATGTCTTTTATCTCGGTTTTCGTCCAATTTTACGCAAAGCCGGAAATAGTGGAAATTGTTAAACCGTCTTCGTTTTGGCCCAAGCCAAAAGTTGACTCCGCGATTTTAAAAATTATTCCGCGCGAAAAAACAAAAATTTCCGAAAGCGAAGAAAACGAACTTTGGCGATTGGTCAAAATCGGTTTTTCCAGCCGAAGAAAGACATTGGCAAATAATTTGTCAGCAGGATTGCGCTTGCCGAGGGAAAAAATTGAAGGAATTTTAAAATTACTGGGTTTTAATGAAAAAATTCGCGCGCAGGAATTGGGGGTGGAGGATTGGGTAAGGTTACTCCGAAAATTAGACAGCGGGAAATAGAATGAGATTTGACATTGGTACAAAATTTGACATATGTATCTATTGACTTTCCCTACTTAGGTTAATACTCCCGCCTTTCTTAAACAGCTCTTTAATAATGGTTTGTCTGATTTGATTCTGCGGAAAGATTTGCGGACCATCCGTTTCAGGTGTTTCAATCCTTTTATGGTGAAGAACTTG
>JAHIHE010000015.1 GCA_018899995.1 Patescibacteria group bacterium
AATTAGTTAAAGAAGTTTAAAAATTATTAACAAAGTTAATGGCAATGGCGGGCAGGCAAATGACAATTCAATCCCGAGTACTCGGGACAAAATCTCCGCTTGCGGCGGATCAGCCGAAGGCTGACAAATAACCAATAGAGGTTTAACAACTTGAGTTGATTTGACATTTGGTCATTTGACATTGATTTGGCATTTGAGCTTTGGCATTTGGGTTTAAGAAGTATTTTTAAGATTTTACATTGCCATTTTAATTTTTGAATTAAATAAAACTTCCACCTCACTAATATCGTCCGCCTTAAAAATATTTTTACCAGCTGCAACTTCTTGCATTATATCATTCCATTTCTTCCCTGTCAGCAAAACAACGACTTTTTTGCCTCGGATTTTTTCTCGCAGTTTAATCGCGCCAGCTAAAGCCGTCGCGCTTTCATAACCGGTAATAATGTTATTTTCTTCCAAAATTTTTTGCGCGTTGACAATTTCTTCGTCGGAAACCACCGCGCCGCCGCCATCTGACTCTTTGATTACTTTCAAAATTTTTTCCAGTTTTTCCCGAGGAATATTCTTTGAAACGATGCCGCGCGCCGAACTTTCTTTTTCAACAACAAAATCTTTGTCAAAGTTTTCGGCAATCGGGTGTATTTTGGAAGTTTGTACCGCGTAGATTTCCGGTGTTTTTTTAATTTCGCCGAGTTTTGTCAAATCATCAAACGCCTCAGTAATTCCTATCAATGTGCTGGCGCTTGAAGTCGGAATAAAAATCGCGTCAATCGCGCCGTAGCTCTCAAAAATCTCAAACGCAATTGATTTCAAGCCGTAATAAGAATTCTCATCCGCGCCCGGCCGCAAATTTTTAATCTTGAATTTTTTTGCGGCTAAATCGGCAAGCGTCAAGGCGCGCTTGGAAACAATAATCGTAGCGCCTGCTCCGAACGAAGTTGAAGAGCCGGCTTTGGCGATTGCCGCCAGTTTTTCTTTATCAATTTTCGGCGAAACAAAAACAAAAAGTTTAATCCCCGCCAGCCTGCAATAAGCGGAAGCAGAAATCGCCGCGTTGCCCGAAGAAGAAATAATTAAAACCTTTTCACCGTTTTCTTTGGCTCGCGAAACTTGGTAAGCGAGCAGCCGATCCTTGTGCGAGCCATTCGGATTTAAGTCCTCGCGTTTGAAAATTAATCTTGCAAAACCGAATTCTTTGGCGATTTCAGGCGATTCAACCTCTGGCGTATTCCCCTCGCCCAAAGTTAGCTGGTTTTCTTTTTTAATCGGCGGATAAAAAACCGCGTATCGCCAGATATTTTTAAGATTTTTGTTTATTTTTGAATAAAGGGTTGACATTTTAGTTTATTATGTTAAGCTTAAGGAAAAATAAGAGGTGAAATAAGTGAGCAAAATAAAGTGGGATAAAAATATCTTAAACGCTTCTGCTTCTATAGAAGTATCTTGTGCGATATTTTTAATTTATGCTATGATTATAGCGGTAACAGCCGGACTAATTATAGCATCATATATATTATATACTCACAAAAACTTTCCAGAAGCAATAGTGGCATTTTTCGGTGCCTTTGTCGTAGTTGCAACCTGTATCTTATCTGAGTTGAAATTCAATTCAGGAAAAAAATAACAACTAAACCTTAATTGGGGCATAAACACCCCTCTTTTTTATTTGACTCAAAATAAAATCTCGGATATTATGATATTGAAATATTAAAATATTCTTTGCGTACCTGCTTGGAAGCTCAACTTCCATTGGAAGTTGAGCTTCCAAGCAACTTAATATCTAATATCCTAATATCTAAATTATGCCTTCTTGCGATGTTTGCAAAAAAGATATTTTGGCCAGCGATTTTCCGGATGTTACCATCGGCGATGTTGTTTCTTGCCCGCACTGCGGTTGCGAGCTTGAAGTTATAAGCGTTGAACCGCTGGAAGCGCAGGCGTTGGAGGAAAAATAATCAATACCTGCTTGTAATCAACTAATATTTTAATTTTTCTCAAAAGCGCATTTTATTGCCTTAAATAGAAAAACTTATAGCTCTATTCTCACAAGGCAATAAAATTTGAGTGAGGCGCGATAGAAATAATTACATAAAAAATTGCACCTGCCGAACGTCTTTTGGAAAAATTAAAGTATTAGTTGATTATCCGACATTCTCTATTTAAATTTTTCCACAATTAAATTCCTTAGCGGCTTTTTAAGAATACCGATATATCGCGCTTGAAAATGCGCGCACGCGGGAGATATTAGCACAGTGTCTCCTGTTTTTGTTTGCGCTTTAATTAAATTTAACGCTTCAGAAAAATTATCACGCTCTTTGATGATTGAATTAATTTGTTTGACATTTGACATTTGACATTTGACATTCTCGCTTCCTGTTCCCGGCAATAAAATCAAAGTATCTACTTTTTTTAGGATAATCCTCGCAAGTTCACTGTAATCCATTCCTTTGTCATCTCCGCCAACAATGAGAAAGTATTTGGTATTTGGTATTTGGTATTTGGTATTAAATAACGTCTTTATTGCCGCAATAGTTGATTCAGGATTCGTTGAAGCCGTGTCGTCATAAAACTTCACGCCATTGTATTCTCCGATAAATTCAAGCCTGCGCGGAAGGCCGCTAAACTTGCTGACTGCGGATTTTATTTCTTCCGGCGTTGCTCCTGCCAAATGCGCGGCGAGCGCGGCGGCTAAAACATTTTCAATATTGTGTTCGCCGATTATTTTTATATCCGCTAAATCGCAAATCTCCAACTTGGAAACCTGGTTTCCAAGCGCATAGATTTTTCCATTTTCCACAAACGCGCCTTTTTTAAGCTTGCTTTTCCGGCTAAAAAAGAAAACATTTAATCCTTGCTCGGCCAATTCTTCGCCTATTTTTTTAGTAATCGCATTGTCATAATTCAGCACCGCGATATCGCCCTTTTTGGAATGCCTAAAAAGAGATTTTTTTGCCTCAATATATTTTTCAAAACTTTCATGCTCGTCAATATGGTCGGGTGAAATGTTGGTAATTATTCCAATGTCCGGACTTCTGCCTAAGTCGTCCATCAGTTGGCGGTTGCTGGTTTCCAAAACCAAAATATCGCCTTTTTTCATCTTGGAAATTTTCTCCAATTCCTGCGCGCTTCGCCTGTCATTACCGGCTAAATAAATGTTTCGGCGGCTTTTTGATTGAGGAAAAAACTTGTCCTGAGTGATCCGCCGGCTGGCGGAGAATCGAAGGATTTCGTAGATTAGCCGCGCCGTCGTGCCCTTGCCTTTTGTGCCGGTTACTGAAATTATTTTTCCCTTCGCGAGGTCAAAATACAGCTTTGTAAGACTGCTAAAAGGAATTCTTTTTTTCTCGGCTTCACAAAGAAGTGGAAAATTCGACTTGTATAAGCGCCAAGAAGACGGAGCGAAAATCATGTCTGCTTTAAATATCCCTTGAAGATAGTTATTCTTCAGATTGATCTTTGCCGGTATTTTAAAGAGTTTTTCAAACGCTTCTAATCTTTCGGTTTTTTTTAGCCAAAGGTGGGTCTTGGAAAAATTTTTTCGCAATTCTCCAATATCAGCCGAGAAATCGTGAGCAGTGATGTTCTTTGCGCCATTTCTTGCCATAAATTCCAAAACCGCGCTTCCTTCCGCGCCAAAAGCCCCGACAATATGAATATTTTTATACTTTAAATTCTCAATGTATTTTTGCATAAATTACTACCATCCAAATTGCTTTCCTACCTCGTCCGGCGTTTCGCGGCGCCGAGCCAGAGCCAGAATACCGTTTTGAGCGATAATTTTTGCCGGCGAGGATAAAAGGCAATGATGAGAACTTAACGCATCTTGATAAGCGCCAGTGTCAAAAACAGCCAGATATTGATATTGTCCAGTTTCAAGATTTTCTGTGGACGGGAGTAAAATATAATGCCCGCCGGCGGTATATTTATCATCCGAATCGCAGGTTGAGCCAGCCAGCCAGACCCTTATTAATTTTTTGGCATTCATATTATTTACTGGCACAACATGCCATTTTTGGTGTAGCGCCCAAGTATCGGACAAATCATTGATAAAACTGCCATCAATGATATACCATTTTTTTGCCGGGCCGCTGGCAATTGTTTTTTGATGAAGGACCTTGAAAATCGTAATTTGAGCCGGGGCGACCAAATACCTCCCCCATTCCACGATAATATCAGGCGGTTCTATGCTTTCTTTTGCGACCGTTTCATTCAAGGTTTTAATAATATTTTTTATCACCCCGTCAATCGGATAAAGTTTTTTCTTTTCGTAAGGCACAGCAAATCCCCCTCCTATGTCTATAGCATCCAATGCGGGATTAACTTTTTTAAGTTTAATGAATATTTTTATTGCCGCCTTCAACAATAAAACCAGATCTTTTGACTGAACTACCTGCGAGCTGATATGGTAGTGCAGCATTTTTAAGTTTTTAATCTTGCCCATATTAAGAACTTCTTCCGCAGAAAAACCAAACCTGTTAAATTTTTTATCCCAATGCGATTTTACCTTCACGTCAACATCTATCCTGATGCCCACATCCCCGATTGATTTTCCGCTTTTAAGATTGGTAAAATAAACTAATTCATCTTCATCTTCAATAATCGGCACGATATGAAGCCCCCTGGACTTTAAATCGGAAATAAGCCCTAAATATGTCGTGGTTTTAGGACCATTGCAGATTACCCTGATCTTGGAATTGAACTGGTCCTGTTCCCACAGCTTCTTTACCAACCACAGCTCATTGGCGGAACTCACCTCAAGATTTCCCCCTTCGCTTACTATCGGCAAAACAAATTCTTTATTCTGATTAACTTTCATCGGATAATGATAAAAAAATCTGCCGTGATAATTATAAAATTTGATATAACGGTTAAAGATATTAAAAAGATCGTTAAGTCGTCTTTCTATCACGAAAGGGAAAGTCACCTCTAAAGGAGTTCCGAATTTTTTTATCAAATCCATCGCGTTATATTGATAATTTCCTTCTTTAATTACTAGCTCCCCTGATTTATTTATATCAAAAATCTCCGTATTGAATTCTTTTTTGCCCAGCTTCCAAAATTTTTTGTAATTTTTCATTTAGATATCTATTTATTAAAGGTTAAAGTAAGACAACTTTGTTTATTGTAAGCTCAAAATCATATCCCAAATATTCCGCGGCCGTGCGGCAATACGCCATCCTTTGGGTAAATATTTCAAAGTATTCCATAATCGGCACGAATTTCATGTCAATTTTCAGGGTTAAAATTATTCTCTTCGCGCTTTTGTTTATTTTCAGGCGCGACTCGGTCGTCGCATAGTTTACTCTGTCATGAATGTCATTTTTAATTTTTTCAAGGGAATACTCAATAACCCGTTTTCTATGGACATCGGATTTGTCAGCCAAAACCACTACCGCCGAAACGGCATTGGTAAACCGCATCTCTTCTTTATCATGATTGGCAATTGCCTGCATAATCAGCGAGATGTCTTTTGGCGGCGCCTGCGAAGCAAAAATCTGACTGAATAAAATAGCGGACCAATAGTGGTGGTTAGTCCGGCCCAAAAAGTTTCCCATATCATGACAAAAGCCGCTGATTGCCGCCAAATCCGCTTCTTTCGGACTTAGCCCTATTTCTTTTGCGACATTTCTGGCCCTATCCGAAACCAGTGTCGCATGCCGCAAACCATGCTCGGTGTACGACAAAGCCGCGAGCGAGAACTCGGTCTGCCGAATAAATTCTAAAATCAAAGGGTTTTTTTGCACGCTTGAAAAAGTAATCATAGTATTTTTTTAACGCTGATTAATTTATAAGTTTTTAAAATATCCGACAATTCCTCAACAACTGCTTTTCCTTGCTCTTGTCGGGTGTTTAAAATCCATACTTCCTTAAAATGAACGGCTGCCGATTCGCTATAATTTACGGCCTCCGCCACAATCCCAATGTGCGGAAAGTTCTTTTTTTTGCGCCTGAAAAAAATTAAGTCGCCAAATCGCGCGTCTTTCGGCTTAACCGTTTTGCCGCAAAGCGCTTGATCCGTTGAATGCTTGGGCAAGAGAATCCCAAAAATTTCTCCGTAAAATTTCTGCGCAAAACCCGAACAATCCAGCCCTCTGTTCGTTGTTCCGCCCCGTAAGTAAGGAACCGCCAGATATTTTCTTAAAAAAGAGATGAACCTTTTCCTAATGCCCTTTGTCAGGCGGATTTTTAGCGCTTTGTCCGGTTTTGCCCTTTTTACATTTCTCCATTTCTCAATTGACTTTTGACTTTTGACTTTTGACTTTTGACTTTCCTTTATCCACCCTATTGTAATGTCGTTTTTCTGCGCCAGCGAATAACTCCCCTTTTTTGCCAAAATTCTTACGATATCGTTTTTCTCAAGTTGAGCGGCGCGGAATTTATCGCTCCGGAATTTTTCCCGACGCCCTCCGGGAAAAGCCGAAAACATATCGGCAATATCCGGTTTTATTATCCCCCATCCTATTTCCGCTTTTTCTCTCGGATCGCGCAGTACCTTAAGATTGTTTTTAATTCTGCTGATGCCGGATTTTTTGACTGCGTTTTCCGCCTGCGTTTTTTGTATTTCAGACAGCACCCCGCCTTCCAAGATTAGGCGGCCGTTTTTTGATATTCTTGCTTTAGCGTCAAAAATCGCCGCGCCGTACTTTTTTTTATAGAAAAATTTTATTTTTTGCAATTCCTTTTGAATTTCAGAGACCTGTAATTTGAGCATAATCGTTCCTGTTTTTTAACATTATAATGCTATAAATAAGTGTTAAAATTAGACAAGGCCATTAACTACTAATCCCGAATGCCTCGAGAGAAGGGAAAACCTATGTCTAATGATAGTGCTTACATAGTGATTTTTAGGAGTTAAAGTTTTTCGACCTTTATCTCCTTAGTTTTACCATATGCTCTTTAGAAAGAGCCGCCTATTGTTAATAACGTCATAAAACTATACATATACAGAATAGTATATTATGTCCAGTTTTTCAAACTTTATCCATGTTAATATAACCTTTGTTGATTATCTTCTTTATACCAATTTCCTTCATCAAATTTTTTATCTTTTTTAAACCATTATCTTTATTATAATCAAATGTTTCAATCTCAATAAAATGTCCTAATCCCTTAACATCATCTAAATTGATCTTAAAATTATTATATTTATATTGCCGCCTTTTCTTATTTATAATGCCAAACAATTTAAAACCACATTTTAATAAAATATCCTCTAGTTTTCTTGTATCTTTAACTTCATCTTCCCACTCATACCATCCATTATCTCTATTATCAACATTGCATTTGATAGTAAAAATTTTGTTATTTCTTATTTTAAATATAAAACCTTCTCTTAGCATGTAATATTTATCTTTTTGGAAATATTCAGATGTCTTTTTTGCACCTATCTTGTTTAACAAATTGATAATATTTTTTGGTGTCGCGGCCCTTATTTCTATTTCGATTTTATTATTGGACATATTTTTTCAAAATCAATATTATTAATTGTTTCTATTATTGAACCAGTGTTCTTTTTTTTTATTAAATCTGTTAATTTAACTTTTCTATTATTTCTCATACATAATAAGATATTACCAGCGGGATCTAGAAATAAGCTTTCCTGTATATATCTTTTAAGTAATTTCACGGCATGACAATGACATCGATATAAAGTAATTAAAACACCGTGGTGATTTAAGCTTAATTTGTAACCATTAATTCTTTTTAATCTTTTTATTATACCCATTTTTTGGGCATACTTTTCTAAATATAAATCTTCTCGATAAATTTTTTTATGTGTATTCATTTCTTCTATTAGTTTCCACTCATCAACTTTATGTTTTTGACAGAAGGATAATAACTCCTCAAAATTTTTTCTATCATCATTAATGTTTCTACTGATTGGGGTATTAATAACAATTTTTACTCCTTTAGACTTTGCCTCTATTAGTTTGAATACTGTTTTTTTTAAATTTTCTCCCTCGACGCCGGTAATTTTACTGTACAGATTTTTATCTAAAGTATCAATAGTAAAGGTGATTTGATTAACCGCACCCAATTTATCTAAAAGCATACCTTTGGTAATAATTATTGAAAAAAGACCTGTTTCTTTGATCGATTTTACTATCTCCCAAATATCGCTCCTACAACAGGGGTCTCCCCCGGACAGAATTACTTCTTTAAGACCAAAGTGATTTTTTAACAAATTCATAAAATACCTGTAATCAGCTACGTTTAATAGTTCTGGAAAAATTTCTTTCATTCCTTCTCGGTGGCAATAAAAACAGCGATAAGGACATCTATCAGTAATTAACAGTCTTAAAGTTTTAATATTATGTATTATTTTTGAAGTGACCACCATAATCCAACAACCTTAAGATTATTCTTAAATCGTAAATCGTTTGCTCATTTTACTGTTAGCGCGATAATCAATCCGAAGACCGCGGCCATTCCGGAAATAATCCAAAAACGCATCGTTACTTTTGTTTCCGGCCAGCCAAGCGCTTCAAAATGATGGTGTATTGGCGTGCTTAAAAATATTTTTTTGCCCCTCAACTTTTTTGACGCGGTTTGAATAATCACGGATAAGGATTCAATCACCAAAATAAAGCCGATTATCGGCAAAATAAACACCGTATTCGTAAGCATGGCAATAACTCCCAAAGTGGTGCCCAAAGCCATGGATCCGGTATCGCCCATAAAAAAGGCCGCCGGATAAATATTGAACCAGATGAAAGCGACCAGCGCCCCGACAATCGCCGCGATAAGCATTGTCAGCTCTATTTTCCCCTGCGTAAAAGCAATCAAGCCGTAAGCGCTAAAAGCCGTAAGCGCCACGCCCCCGGCCAAGCCGTCAAGCCCATCGGTCTCATTCAGTGAAAATGATGTCGCCACTACGACCAAAATGAAAAGCGGGATATACCATAAACCCAAAAATACTTCTCCGAATCCGGGAATATTTATGGCGTTCCAGCCAAGCTTGAAATAAAACCACCAAGCTCCCCCGATGGCTATCAAGGAATACAGAAACAGTCTTGTTTTTAATTTCATCCCGCCGCCGTTCGGACCGATTTTTTTAATATTAAGCAGGTCATCCAAAGCGCCGACCGCTCCCGCGATAACCAGCGCGCCCAAAGGCAGCCAGGTCTCGCTACGGTCCAAAAAATCCAAGCGCTCGAAAAACGAGTGCGGAAAATATTTTGCCAGAAGCGATAAAATAATCGCCAATAACGCCACTATTACCCAGATGAACAGCCCTCCCATCGTGGGAATTCCTTCTTTTTTCTTGTGAAGCGAAGTAAAAACCGGGGTATCGCCTTCCGCGCGGATGCTTTTGCCCAAGCGATAGCGGATTAAAAATCTGATAAACGGAGTAATAATAAGCAGGGCGAAAATAAACGACAAAATAAAAATAACTAAAGGACCGATAATGGTGTATGAATAAAGCATAGTTTTAGAAAACCAAAAACCAAATTTCAAAAATCAAAACCACAGATTAAAAACAGATAAACAGTTAAAAAATTATTTTTAAGTTTTGATTTGTAGTTTTGGTATTTGGTTTTTGCGTTTTGGTTTTATTAATTATTTCCATTCATAAGCGGCAAAAACCCAATTTATCAGTTTTTCCATCTCAGCGAACCGATCTTTTGCGCCGATTATTACCGCCGTTATTTTGTGGTTATTGGCGGGATTTTTCACTATCAGCAAAAGCGATTCGCCGGCTTTATCGGTATAGCCGGTTTTTCCTCCGACAATATTGGGCAGGCGTCCGATTAATTTATTCGTGTTTTTAATAAAGTGGCTGTATTTGCCGTCCGCAGACCTGACATTAGCTTCGGAAATTCTCGTTATCTCAAAAATTTCCGGATACTCTTTAAGCAATATTCCGCTTAATTTTATAACATCTGCCGCAGTGGAATAATTATTCTTATCGTCTATTCCCGCCGGATTGGCAAAGCGCGTATCGGATAAATTATTTTTCCGAGCGAATTCATTCATAAGACCCACAAAATAAGCAGCATCTTTTTCCTGACCGCCAAATAAAGCGATGTCTTCGGTCAGAGCAACCGCCGCGTCGTTGCTTGAAGCAATCAGCATTATGGTAAGCAAGTCCCGCGCTTTTATCCTTTCGCCGACAACCAAAGAACCGTTATCCCCATCCGCTTCAATTGCCGATTTATCAATCGTAATTTCTCTGCCCAAGCCATATTTCGCGCCGCCAGCGCCGGCCGGTGAATTTTGGCCGGTTAAATTCAGAATAACCGCGGCAGTCGCCAGTTTTGTAATGCTCGCGATGGCTACTTTTTCCCGAGAGGATTTTTCATACAAAATTTTACCGCTTAAATCATCTATTACCAAAACCGATTTCGCGTAAATTTCAATAACTTGCCCGCCTTCTTTTTTCTCCGGTGTTAAAGCGCGCTCTATCGGCAAAAGATACGCTTCGCCAAAAACGGGAAAATTTTTTGATTGAATTTCCGCATTTTTAAAAAAATATTCGCCGCCACTCCGGCCTTCCGGCGCTTTTTCCAAAATAAAAATTCCAGCGCCGACTATTCCCAAGAAAATAAAAAAAATGAGGATATAAAAGTTAGCGCGATAACTCTTCATATTTCGGCAAATCTTCTTTTCTGCTTAAATTTAACTTTTTTAAAAAATCAAAGCTGATTTGGTAAAGATAGCTTCGGAAATCGCCGGGATTCGGAGTTCTTTCTATCAGCCCTCTTAGCAATAAATAGCGCAGGGTAAAAGTGCAATTAACCCCTCTTATTTCTTCAATGCCGCTTCTCGTAAGCGGTCCGCGATAAGCCACGATTGATAGCGTTTCAAGCGAAGCGCGGGACAAATTTTGCTCCATCTCGCTTTTTAAAAACCGATTCAAGTATTCCGAATTGTCGGGGCTGGAAACCATTTGCGCTTCGTTGTTATGCTCAATTATTCGCAATCCCCTTTTCGCCGCGGTAAAATCGTCTTTCAGTGAATATAGCGCGTTTCTGACTTCTTCGTTCCCTACGCCGTTGCCGACAATTTCGGCAATCTTTCTGATTTTCAGCGGCTCGCCGGAAACAAACAGCAAACTTTCAATTATTGATTTGAGTTTTTCGTGTTCCATATTATAAAATTGAAAATGTAAATATTAAAATGTAAAATAACATATTAAAATGATAAAATCTCTACTAATGTCAAATTTCAAAAACTAAATGTTAATTCAATCCCGAGTACTCGGGACAAAATCTCCGCCTGCGGCGGATCAGCCGAAAGCTGACAAATAACCAATAGAGGTTTAACAACTTGAGTTGATTTGACATTTGGTCATTTGACATTAATTTGGCATTTGAGCTTTGGTATTTGGATTTAGAAAATAGTTTTAAGACTTTAAGATTTACATTTTGCATTAAAATAAATTTAAAATATCGCTAACTGCTTCGTTAAATAGCTTCTTTTCTGCTGATTTTAATTTCCCCGAAAATTTTTTCCTGCTCAAAATGAATTATTTTCTGCTTAAAAAGCTCCAAAAGCGCCAAAAAAGTGACTATGATTTCTGTCTTTGAACGGGTATTGGCGGTCAGGTTTTTGAAACTGATGGTGATTCTTTCTTCCAAAGATTTTTTCAGCTCGGTTATTTTCTGCTCAAGCGTGATTACTTCTTTCAGCCGTTCTTCGCTCAATTTCTGCTCTTTTGGAATCTCGGCTAAAATCCGGCTAAAGGTTTTTTCTAAAATGCCGGCGTCAATATTTTCCGGAGGATAAAAACTGATTTTCACTCCTTCAAGACCTTGACGGCTGAAAACAAACTGCCTCTTGTCAAATCTTGCCCCAAGCGCCTCGGAAATTTCCTTGAATTTTTTATACAGCGCCAGGCGCTCTTCCAGATCAGTAATTGACTCTTTTTCTTCGGGAGTCAATTCCAAAACTGGCAGAAGCGCTTTGGATTTTATCAAAATTAGGCGCGCGGCCACAACCAAAAAATCAGCCAGATTTTCCGAGGAAATATCCAAATTCTGTTTCAGGTGCTCCAAATAGCTGTCAGTAACTTTAGCCAGTGAAATTTGAGTAATTTCCAGCTTTTCTTTTTCGATAAGCTCCAAAAGCAAGTCCAACGGGCCGTCAAATTGTTCTAACTTAACAGTGAACATAACCGAATTTGGTATATTAATTTGTTACCCCGCTTTTATTTTTACTATCGTGCTTTTATAAGCGAATCCCTGCGAATATCAATGCGAATTATTGCGAAAAAATTAGCGTGATTTCGCGTTTAGTTTCGCACATTTTCGCTTCTACCTTACCGATTCAATCTATACTTCTTTTTTAAACGCAAGGCCGAATAGCGTAAATAAACCTACTTTTTCACCTTAGAAAAACTTCCCTTAACCGCCTTTTCTATCTTTTCCAATTGGTTTCCGGCTAATTTAATGGATTCTTTAAAACCGCCGGCGTTAATCAACAGTTTTTTCGCTTTCAACAAAGATTTATCAATAAATGCCGGAGTTTTAAACAGACCTCCGAACGGAGGAACCGCTCCGCCGGTTTTGGTTTTGAAAATATTCTTTTTTATCCAATTTTCAGCCGCGAAATCAATTTCTTTGGCCGCCTTGAAAACCTTACCTTCAGTTTTCGCCATTTTTTTATTCCAATCATTGAATAATTTCCTGAATTTCTCCTTATCAAAATTCTTATCCGCCGGAATTGAGGCCAAAACATATTGGCTGGCTCTTCCCGCTTGTCGGGTCGGATGACCCGAAACCAGTTTCAGCACCAGCGTTTTCGCAACTTCCTTGGGATTAATTTTTAAGGTCTTTGCCTTATCCAAAGCGGTATAAACTGTCTTATGCTTAACTACTTCGTACTTCACTTTCGCTCCCTTTAATAATTTTTCAAGATTTTTTAGTATCGCCATATTTTTTTCTCCTTTCGCCGCCAAGCGGCTAATTAATTATTATTTTAAATTATTTTTTATATAATTCATCAATA
>JAHIHE010000001.1 GCA_018899995.1 Patescibacteria group bacterium
TATCACCACCCGGAGTATAGCAAATGGATTATGTATGGCGGCTCCGCGCTTCGCATATGTCACGGACTTGACCGAATGTCGGTTGATTTGGATTTTGAAGTTGCTCATCCGATAACCGAAAAGTTTTTAGAAGAACTAAAAAAGGAGATTGAAAAATATTTTGCCAACAGTTACGGCGTTGAACCCGGTTTTCTATCTATAAAGATAACCGCGGGGCGGGGAATGCTTCTTAAATTCAATCTCGGTGAAGAATTAAGCATCGGCCATCCGTCAAAACAGGTGCATGTCAAAATAGACCTCAACCATTTTACCGCCCCAAAGACAGTAACCGAACGCAGGCCGATAAATCGCGACCAACTTTCATTTGTAATTACAACCTACAACATGTCAGCGCTTATGGCGAGCAAGATTGCGGCAATATTCTTGCGCGGCACTCGCGGAGTGGGCGATGCGGTATATGAGGAAAAAGGGCGCGATATCTATGACCTTTTGTGGTATATGACTAAAAAAGTGGTGCCTGACCTTGATTACCTCATCGCAAAAGGCATTGATGTAAAAGATCCGCGCGCGCTTTTTGACAAGCTCACGCTTCAGATGAACAAAGTAAGCGATGCAAATCTTAAGCATGATCTCTTGCCTCTTTTTGTTAATCGGACATACATTGAAAATTGGCTGAAAAACTGGCGGGAGAGCTATTTCCGACTTCTTGATGAATACAAAATCAACACAGTAACAACATTGGAGAGCGTGGGGGTGCATCATGATTTCCATACCGATAATTCTTCTTTTGCATATTGGTATCATACCGAAGACGGCGGATCGGTGCGGATTGTCTATACCATCAGTGAGTATTGGATTATGTTTCGTGAGGGAGATTTGCCGACGAAAATAAACGACAAAATAATCCAGTTAGTTACGGACGATATGAAAGACCAGCTAAGTGACAAACTAAAGCAGTATGCGACGTTATTTTACGAAAAAACAGAAGCGTATTTCAAAAAAACAAACAGAATAATGCTCGGCGACAGCATAACCACCAAGGTTATCAGAATGACGGCCGACAATTTAAATCAGAGAGAGCAGATTGTGCTTAATAAATCTGCTTTGCTATCCTGCGAGTTGGATGATTTATTGAAATGAAATCTTGGCCAACAAAAAAATTAGGAGAAGTTTTAGAGTTATGTGATTCCGGAACATGGGGAACAGAGTTGCCGAAGGGGATGCCCTTATTGCGTTCTACAAACATGCAGAATGGTAATTTGATTTTGGATGATCTCAAATACATAGATGTGCCAAGCGATAAAAAGGAGCGTTATACTTTGAAGGAAGGAGATATTTTGATAACGAAATCAAGTGGTAGCGTAGATCATATCGGCAAGTCGCTATACATAACAAAAGAGATGGACGGCAAATATGGTTTTTCAAACTTCACTCAGCGTCTTCGCGTAGATAAAAGAAAAGTAATACCAAAATGGATTTACTTAAAAATTTCTAATCCTACAACTCGTTCTTTTCTGCTTAGTGCTAGTCAGACGACAACGGGTCTTAGGAATCTAAAAATTCCTGCATTAAAGGAACTTGAAATCCCGCTTCCGACGATTGGAGAGCAGAGGAAAATCGTGGGAAGAATAGAAAAACTTTTTGCGAAAATTGACGAGGCCAGCTTGCTCCGCGCCGAATCTCTCACCGCCTCCGCCACCCTCCTCCCTTCCGCCCTCCACCAAATCTTCTCCACACAAAAACATCCTTACAAACTTGAGAATGTTGGTATGTTGCAACCAAAGCAAAAAGTTTGGGAAGAAAAGAAAATAGGCGAAATTTTGGAATTCAAATACGGCAAAGGAATACCACGGCATGATCGTAAGGAAGATGGAAAGTATCCAATTTACGGAGCTAATGGAGAACTTGGGCGCACGGATAAATTTTTAGTTGAGGGTGAAGCCCTGATCATTGGCCGTAAAGGTTCTGCGGGAGAAGTAACGCGGGTATCGGGAAAATTTTGGCCATCAGATGTTACTTATTATGTCCTTGGTAATAATCACATCAACGTTGATTATCTTTTCTATGTTTTGAAAAAAGTCGATTTGAGGCAATTGGCTGTTGGGGTTAAGCCGGGAATAAATCGAAATAGAGCGTACGAAATAAAAATCTCTCTCCCGCCCATTGCCGAGCAAAAGAAAATTGTGGCCTATCTTGATTCGCTTTCCGCCAAGGCGCGAGCATTGCAATTACTGCAACAGGAAACAAAAAATGACCTTTCCACCCTCCGCCAATCCATTTTATCTCAAGCTTTTTCTGGAAAATTATAGAAAATTTTCAACATTTAAACTTTATAAACAAAAACAGGCAAGGATTTTGACGACATTTTTTTTGATAATTGGACTGATTTGAAAATTTAGGCGGCGCGCCAGCTTCCTTCGACTTTGCTCAGGACAAGTTACTGGCACACCCCGAAGTACAGCAAATCTGACTATGGAGCGGGGATTAAATAAAACATTCCAACATTCTTGAGAATGTCGGAATATTTTGTTAGAATAAGAATATGAAGACGGCAAAACAATTTGAGAGACATTTTAAGGGCGTGGCCAATCATCATAGAATTGATATTTTGCTTTTAGTTTCCGGAAATCCCGGCATTACCGTAGAGGGAATCGCTGAAAATTTAGACAAAAACTTTAAAACCATTTCCGAACATA
>JAHIHE010000016.1 GCA_018899995.1 Patescibacteria group bacterium
ACATTGAGGACTATTATTCCGCGCTTTTGCTCCGCGAAAAAGAGCAATCCAACGAGTTGCTGAAAATTCAAATCGCCGAATACCGCAATTTCATCAAAGGGCTCGTGGAAATGTCAAACATCGTAAGCAAGAATTTTTACGCGATCGTTCCTTATTCCGCCGCCGAGGACTTCGCCCAGTTGAGCAAGGGATTTTTGGGCGGGCTGGCAGGCAAGGGAAGCACCGAACAAAAATTCACTTTTAAAGAGGAAGAATTTGACAAAAATAAGGGACAATTGTGGCAAAGGGTGGAGCATGTCGCAAACGGACTGGCCGGAATCGGCATAAGAACGACTCCTTTAAACACCCAGGAGCTGATTGAGCTTTTCTATATGCTGTATAATCCGGATATTTCCGAGCGCGGCGGACTGGCGGCGATGGAAGAGCTGGATATTGCGAAGTAATTTTGCTTTGCAAAATTACTTTAATTTCTAATTTTCAATTTCTAATTTCTATTAAATATTCAATGAAACAATTTCTTCTCTTTAAACCAAAATGCAAAAACCAAATACCAAAGCCACAAACCAAAATCCAAAAACAGTTAATAAAAAGCAGTTTGATAGTTTTTAATCTGTGGTTTTGATTTTTGAGATTTGGTCTTTGGTTTAATAAATCTATGTCTTTCTTTAAGAAAACACAAACAAACGATGTTGAACCCGCAATTCGAGAGCTCATGGAGCAGGAGCGGATTTACCAGCAGGGAATCTCAAGCGTGAAAGACCTTATCGCGCCTTCGGCTTTTAAAATAATGTCCGACTGCGCGATTATCGGCAAAAAATACGCCACAACTTTTTTTATCCACACTTATCCGCGCTATTTGCAGACCAACTGGTTTTCTCCGGTGATAAATTTTGATGTGACTTTTGATGTCGCGATGTTTATTCACCCGATGGACAGCGCTTCGGTTTTGAAAAACCTGCTTAAAGTCGTAACGCAAATTCAGTCGCAGATAAACATTAACGAGCAGGCCGGAAAAGTGCGCGACCCGATTCTGGAAACCGCGATGGCAGACGCCGAAGGGCTTCGCGATTCGCTTCAGCAGGGCTCGGAAAAATTTTTCCGTCTCGGGATTTACATCACTCTTTACGCGGACACCAAAGAAGAAATGGACAAGCTTGGACAGCGGCTTAGCGGTATGCTGGAGGCGCAATTGGTTTATGCCAAGCCCGCGGTTTTTCAGATGGAAGACGCGTTTGGCTCCACTCTGCCGCTTGCCCAAGACAAACTCGCGATAGGAAGCAATATGAACACGGGCCCGCTTTCCACCTGCTTTCCATTTGTTTCAAGCGATCTTACTTCCAATCGAGGAATTCTTTACGGCATAAACCGGCACAACAACAGCCTAATCCTTTTTGACAGGTTTTCAATGGAAAACGCGAATATGGTAATTTTCGCCAAATCCGGAGCAGGCAAAAGCTACGCGGTAAAGCTGGAAATTCTGCGTTCCCTGATGTTCGGCACGGATGTTATCGTCATTGATCCGGAAAACGAATACAAATATCTGGCGGAAACCGTGAACGGAACTTTTTTCAGAATATCCCTGACTTCGGACCACCACATCAACCCCTTTGATTTGCCGGCTCCCTTGGAAGACGAAGACCCGTCCGATGTTTTGAAAACCAACATTATTCATCTTTCGGGATTGCTCAAAATAATGCTCGGCACGATGACGCCCGAGGAAGACGCGATTTTGGACAAAGCGATTTCCGAAACATACGCGACAAAAGACATTATTCCGGGCGCGGATTTTTCCGGCTTGAATGTTCCGACAATGAGCGATTTGGCGGATGTTCTCGCGAATATGGCCGGAGCCGAATCGCTTTCCATACGGCTCAAAAAATACACCGAGGGAACTTTCGGCGGATTTTTAAACCAGCCGACAAATATCAAAGTAAATAAAAATCTCGTGGTGTTTAACATCCGCGATATGGAAGAGGGGTTGCGGCCAGTGGCGATGTATGTCATTATGCACTATATCTGGACGATGATAAGAAGCCAGCTCAAAAAAAGAATTTTGGTGGTTGACGAAGCATGGTGGATGATGCAGCACGAAGAAGCGGCTTCTTTCCTTTTCGCCATTGCTAAGCGCTGCAGAAAATATTATATGGGGCTTACCACCATCACCCAGGACATCACGGATTTTTTGGGTTCGCGCTACGGAAAGCCGATTGTGACAAATTCTTCCATACAGCTTCTCCTGCGCCAGTCGCCCGCGGCGATTGACGCGGTAAGAGACACTTTTTACCTTACGGACGAGGAAAAATATCTGCTTTTGGAAAGCAATATCGGCGAAGGGATATTTTTCGCCGGAGCCAAGCACGCGGCGATAAAAATCATCGCGTCTTATTCCGAAGACCAGATTATCACTTCCAACCCGGAACAGATAATGGAAATAGAAAAAGCGAGAAAGGAAATGGGAAAGTAAACAGCCCTAAACCCAAATTCCAAAATCCAAATTATGCCAAATCAGACAGATAAAATCACAAATTCCAAACCACAAATTACAGACAAAACACAAGCCGCAAACATACCAAAAACACAAACAAATTATAGGGACTTGGAGGAAAGAACGTTGGAATTTGCCAAAAAAGTAATTTATCTTTGCAAGTCATTGCCTAAAAATACAATCGGTTTGGAATTGATTAAGCAGATTATTCGTTCGGCTTGTTCCGTAGGCGCTAATTACAGAGAAGCAAATGAAGCATTGGGTAAAAAAGATTTTGTTCATCGTCTTAGAATCTCTCGCAAGGAAGCAAAAGAAACTACACATTGGCTGGAATTAATTCTTGAAGCAAATCCGGAATTTAAGCAGCAAATTCAAATTTTAATTAAAGAAACACAGGAATTGAGAAATATTATTTCTGCTATCATTGATAAAGCTAATGCCCAATAAATTACAAAGCACAAGCACCAAATCACAAACAAAACACAATATGCACAGTCATAATAAACAAACGCCGCGACTAAATTATTAAATTATTAGTTTGTGTTTTATAATATTGTTATTTGTAATTTGTTTGTAATTTGTAAGTTGTGATTTGTGGTTTAATGGGAGTAATTTGCTTATTGTGATTTGTGATTTATTGATGGAGCTTTGGTATAGTTTGGAATTAGTGTGGTGTGGACAGCCATTTGCCTTGTTTTCTCAAAAGTAGTATAATATAGTTATCGCCAATAAAGCGCGATTATTATGACATTAACCAAAAACGACTTAGTAAAAATAAAAGATGTGGTGTTGGGAGCGGTAGAACCAATGATGGTGGCTACTCAAAAGGAATTTGTAAAAATAGACGAGCGATTTGGGAAGATAGAAAAAGATATAGAAGTTAAATTTGATAAAGTTATAACAGGACAGGACAAAATTTTAAAGGGAGTAGAAGATATGAAAGATGAGATAAAAATGGATATTTTGGCGCGAAAAAGACGGGACGAGAAGCTGGAGAATCACGAAATTCGCATTGTTGCGGTAGAGAAAAAGTTGGATATTGCTAAAGTAAATTAATCTTTAATTACAAATTCTTATGAACAATGCCTCTAAAATGACTTTAGAAAAATTAGCGAGAATGATTAAAAACGGATTTGACGAAACCGGGGAAAAAATAAATAATGTAGAAAAAGAATTAAAAGAGTTTAAAGAGCAAAATAGTCGCGAACACGAGGAAATGAATTTATAACAATTCCAAAGTCCAAATGCCAAATGTCAAATCAAGCCCAAAATCCAAATGTCAAATGAAGTCTTAAGCAATTTCAAATTACAAATGCCAAATCAGATAGATAAAACAACAAATTCCAAACTACAAATCACAAACAAAACACAAAGGTGGAAAAACACAAACAACAAAGTCCAAACACCAAATTGTTTGTGATTTGGAGATTGTAAATTGTTTGTAATTTGTCTATTGTGCTTTGTAATTTATTTATTGTGATTTGTGATTTGTGATTTGTAAATTGTTTGTGATTTGTTGATTGTGATTTGTGGTTTAATAGAAGTAATTTGATATTGATTTGTAATTTGTCATTTGACATTAAAAAGCAAGTACTTGGAAGTTCGACTTCTAATTCCTTTCCAATTTCTAATTTTACTTTATAACTTTATAACTTTAAAAACTAAACTTATGCTTGGAGGAATCATAACGCTATTCGGCGAGAAACCGCCGTTTAAAAAAGACAAGACGAAAAAATATATCCTGATGATAGAAGACGACGGCGACCTGGCTGAAATGTACAAAATGAAGCTGGAAAAAGAGGGCTTCGCGGTTTTGCTTTCGCGCAATGGCAAGCAGGGGTTGAAAGACATCCGCGACATCCGGCCGGACTTGGTTTTGCTGGATATTTTAATGGATAAAAAAGACGGCTTTGATGTTCTTGCCGAGATTCAAAAATGCCCTCTTCCGCATGTGAAAAATGTTCCGATTATAGTTTTGACCAACTTAACTTCGCCGTCTGACCAGGAAGAAGGAAAACGGCTCGGCGCCCGCGACTGGTGGGTCAAAGCGCACAATACGCCGGCTGAAGTGGCGAGCAAGGTGAAAAAATTTCTAAAGAAAGCTTAAATCTCAAAACGCAAAGCTCAAAGCTACAGCTTTATAAGCAAAGCATGGATTAATTTCTAATTTTCAATTTCTAATTTCTATTAAATATTCAATGAAACAATTTCTTCTCTTTAAACCAAAATGCAAAAACCAAATACCAAAGCCACAAACCAAAATCCA
>JAHIHE010000017.1 GCA_018899995.1 Patescibacteria group bacterium
AACTATTTGTTTAGGTATCATTTATTTGGCTTCGAATATTTACAAATTTTCTAACGGGACGAAAGCCGCTTTCACTTGAGAATCTTGGAAAATATTGAGAGCAAACTTGGACTTCTAACGGGGTCAATTCTCACGGCTGTTTATTTTCAAAATACCATTTTAAAACTTCCTTTGCCACCGGCACAGCGGTTTCCGCGCCTTCGCCGCCGCCTTCAATTAAAACGGTCAAAACAATTTCGGGATTACCGTACGGCGCGAAAGAAGTAAACCACGAATGCGTCTGGTTAATCCCGTTGCTCACAAATTCCGCGGTGCCGGTCTTTCCCGCCACTTCCACTTTCAAATCATTTAATTGCCGGGCGCTGCCGGTCAGAACCGCCTCTCTCATACCTTCTCTTGCTGTTTCCAAATATTTTATGTCGGCGATATTGCTGCTGATTACCCGGGGACTGAATTCGTAAACCTGCTTGTTGTCGCAGCCGGAAATTATTTTATCCACCAACTGTGGCGCGTAGATTGTCCCTTTGTTCGCGAAAACCGAGGTCCATGAGGCAACTTGCAGCGGTGTAACCAATAAATATCCTTGTCCGATTGAGATATGGTAAGTATTGCCCAAATTCCACCCTTCGCCGTACTTGGCCAATTTCCACTCGCTTGAGGGAACAAACCCGTCATTTTCTCCGGGTAAATCTATCCCGAGTTTTTTACCGAGATTAAATTTTTTGAAATACTGTGTGATTTTATCAACTCCCAACCCTATTATTTTTCCAAATCCTCCGCCCACGGTATAAAAGAAAATATCAGAAGACCTGGCAATGGCGGAAATAATATTTACCGGACCCAAACCCGCGCGGTTCCAGCCCCGATAAAGAGAAGGATTTTCCGGATAATACCGATTAGGAATGCTGATTACTCCGCGATCCTCAATAATCGTATTTTTATCCACTATTCCTTCTGAAAGGGCCGCAATAGCCATTACCGGCTTGATGGTTGATCCGGGCGGATATCTGCCGCTGATCGCGCGATTAAGCAAGGGATGCGAAGTATCGTTTAAAATTGACTTAAGTTTAGATCTGCCGTCTGGATCAACGAATTGATTATTGTCGTAAGACGGCAAACTTACCAGCGCCAAAACTTTGCCGTTTCTCGGGTCAAGAGCAACCGCGGCCGCGGCTTTTTTGCCGGCGCCGGATCTATACAGTTTTTTTAATTCTTCATTGAGCGCGTCCTGAATTTTTTTCTGCAAATTGGCGTCTGTTGATAAAATTAAGCTTTGGCCAGGATCCGCTTCCGTTTTGTTCAAAATTGAAACAATTTTACCGCGCGAATCAACTTCTGTTTTTTCATAGCCGCGTTTTCCCCGCAAAGTTTTTTCATAAAACAGCTCTAAGCCGTCCTTGCCTGTAAAGTCGGTTAGCTTGTAATAATCGTTATTTTCCAAGTCGCCCCGATCCACTCTGCCGGTATAGCCGATGATATGAGAAAAATATTCCGCGTTTTGGTAATCGCGAATAGCGTTGGTTTTTGCTTCAATGCCCGGCAGTTTGTCTTTTTCCGCATTCACCGATATTGCTACGAAGGCATCAATGTTTTCCAGCAGCAGTTCCGCGCGCGCCGAAGAACGATTAAATTTTCCAATGATATCCTTAAGCCCCGGCGCATCTTTTCCGGTTATTGAAGAGAGGGTTTTTATAAGTTCTTCAAATTTATCGTGGTCTTTGGGAAGATCGCTCGGAACGGCCGTCAGGTCAAAAATCGGCTTGTTTTTAACCAAAACAATGCCATTTCTGTCGTAGATTACGCCGCGGTCGGCATCAATAATTGTTTCTTTGACGCGATTGTTTTCCGCTAGCGCCGCAAACTTATCACCATCAATAATCTGCAGTTTAAAGGATTGCAAAATTAGAATTAAAATAAGAGCGGCGATAACCAGCGCAGCAATACTCGCCCTTTGGTTGATTTTTTCTTCATTTCTAACGGATTCCTTATTTTCTTTGCCCCAAAAAGGCGCGCTTTCTTCAAATTCCATTTCGTTTCCCGCTTTTCTTCCGACCCAATACTTTGATATTTTTTGAATTTTAAATATCGTCATATTTAGTACTCTCTAAAAAACTATCAAAAATAGCTTTTAATACTTGAAATTGGTTTAAATGCTCAATCCCGCCTAAGTTTTCCAAAGGAAAATTTTGGCGGGTCAGTTCATTTTTCATAAAAAAATAAACACGGTGTTTTTGGGGATACTTACATTTTTGCCTGCCTCCCATAAAGCCGGCTTTGCGTCGGCGGATTGCGATAACCGGTTATAAAAAAGTAAGCAATTAGAATAAGCGCGAAATCCGCGGGTATTTCTTTGATTATCCGGATACCGACAATATTGGCGGAAAAACTGAAATTATTATGAATTAAATTAAGGTATTCGTTCAAAACAAACAGCAGGAGATAAAAAAGTGGAAAAGCCAGCGCGCTAATTATGGCAAAACCGAAAAAAGTCTTTCCTTTTAAAAATTTTTCCCGCAATAAATAAATCGCTGTTCCGACAATTGTCATTGCCAGCGCCGATGTTCCAAAGTTGACCGCGCTGAATAAATCCGCGAGTATTCCCGCGACCGCCGACAAAATCAAAATATTGGCAAATGGCTGGGAATAGTTAATCAAAAATAAAACAACCAGCAATAGGTTGGGTAAAACCGGAGAAAAATTAATCAGGCGAAGGAAACTTGCCTGTATTAACGCTGTAAAAATCAATATTATAATCGCTTTATAAATCTTCATTGGCCGACCCTTTCTAATCTTTTGTCTCCCGCAAAAGAAGTTAATAATAGATATACCCGCTTCGCCATGCTTTAGCGAGGCGAGATAGATTTTAATTCCGCCCTCGCTTCCAACGGCGATTTTTTCGGCGGGCTTGGAGAGCGTGCCAATTTCATTTATTTCCCTGCTGCTCATTACGACGCTAAGATTAAAACTTCTTTTGAATTTCCGTTACTTAAAACATACTTATAATCAAGCTTTTTTACTTCAATAGATTTTTTATATTTCTCTAACATTTTCACCAATTCTTCTATTGTTGGCGTACCATCGTCTCGGTAAGAAACAACTAAAATTGAATCTTTGAATTTTTTAAACAATTTTTCAAATGCTTGATGTATTTTCCCTTTATTACACCATTCATTTTTGCCATTTTTTATTTTCTTATGTTTTGATTTTTCATCAATCAAATTCGGCCATTGGTCGTAAAAAACAATGCCTTCAAGAAAATGGTAAAAATCAAAATAATTTACACCGATACCTTTTGCGGAAATGTAGGGTGTATCAATATAAATTAAGTCTGCCTTAATATCTAAATCAAAAATGTCAGAATGAAAGGCTTTGTTTTTCTTTTCATTATCAAAAACTGCGTTATTTCCTTCTTCTACAAATTTTCTGAAATGATCCCCAAAAGGAGTATCCCATGTTTTTTTATTTCCAAAGCTTCTTTCCACTTCCGCTGTTCGGATATACAAATTTTTTCTATGAAATAAATTATAAGGCCGTTTGATTATGCACGCTTGAAATAAAGCGTAATAGGCCAATGCTTGCTTATATTTATCTTTTATTTGGCCGATATTCATTATAACAATATCAAGCCATTTATTCTCCTCATCGGTAAAATAGATATCGTGAAAAGTATCATAAATAAAAGTTGGGTATTTAATTTTTGAGTGTTTGTTTAGAATAAAATCAACATCATCGTCGTTCAGGATAGTTTTAGAATTTTCAATTATGGCAAGTCCGACATAATAATTAAACTTCAAAGAATCATTATAGAAGACTTGCTTGCCGTTTTTTTTGAACATATAACCAACGCAACCAGTGCCGCCAAAAGCGTCAAGAACAGAATCAAATTTTAAATCCTTTGTGTAATAATCAATCCATTTGATTATTTTATATTTACTCCCCTGATAACGCGTTGACGGCAAAACGCCAGCTTTATTAGCAGGTAAGTTGCTAAAAAGTTGCTGTTGCTGTTGTTTTGCTTTGATCATAACGCTATACATTTTTGATATTTCTATATTTCAAATATTTTTTTAGGTTTGTATACGGCGGTTTTCTCAATTTTGCGCTCCGCGACATTTCCGCCGTCATATAGTTCATCCAAAAATCATCAAATATTTTTACGCCCAATTTTGAAAATGGCCCTGTGCCTTTTTTAAGTTCGGAAATTTTAACGCAAGAGCCGATATTCTTTGTGTTCCCGCTTCCGGGACGGTCTTTGGCGATTTTGTATTTTTCCTGAACGATAAAATCAAAATCCTTCACTACTGATAAAATTTTCTCGAGATCGTCTATTGTATAAACTCTGTTTTCGTCAATAAGATCTTCCTGTTGGGTGTATATAATGCCTAAAATGTAGTGCTTTCTATATTCCTTGTATGGGAAAGTAATATTCTTGTTTGAATCTCTAAGTCTAAAATAACCAGTAAATGCTCCCAGAGTGAATCCTGAAACATCTCCATTTTCTTTTCTATAAGTGCTTTTCAAATCAAGAGCTATTTTTTGCTTGTCTTTTGTTATAAAGGTAACATCAGGGTAATGATTTTGCTCGGCGCAAAAATGCATCTCAAAGCTATTTTCTTTTGCGAATTTTTGTAAAACAGGGAACATCATTAATTCTATAATTTTGGATACAACCTTTGTATCAACGGAAATTGTATAAATGTTTTTCGCAACATCAATAAATCCCTTAACTGACCAATCACCTGATGGTGTCGCTAAAATTTTACGAAAATCCTCCGTATGCCTCAATAAACTTTTTTGAAAATTATCTTGTTCCATAGTAATTATTTATTAAAATCATAGCTTTGCTTAATGAGCGCAAAAACATCGTCAAGCTCGCTTTCTTTTTCTAGTTTTACTTCATAATCACCATTACCCCAATGTCCGATTGGTTTCGGTTTAGTTAAATCGCGAGCCAGTTTTTGTGGGTCGTTTAATTGCCCGCTTTTTACATTAAAAAATATTTTCAAGCCGTATTGGTTTTTCTTATACTCAATTATGCAAGGCGAGCCGTTTTTGTCTATACCAAGAGTATCAATTCTTCCGCCAAAACTTGTGGAGTATTCATGAGCAAGAAAAACAATATTCAAAACTTCTTCCAAATTTTGTTCAAACAAAGATTGTAGATTTTTTTCCAAATCTAAATCTTTTGCGATTATTTTTGTTACGGTAGAGCCGTTTATTTTAAATAGTGCCATAGTTTTTATTTCATTAAATCATCTAAACTAACGCCGAGTGCTTTGGCAATTTTTTGCGCGGTGTTCATTGTCGGGCTTTGAATTGCTCCTGACTCAATTTTGATAATCGTATTGTGGGAAATATCGGCAAGTTTGGATAATCTGTCTTGCGACAAATCACGCTGTTTCCGCAGTTTCTTTATGTTCTTTCCAATTGTTGATTTTTCGTTTGACATTGTAGTATGGTAGTATTAGTATTAAAATACAATGATTGCCCTATAGTCAGCTGACTATCACTAACAGTATAATACACGATTTAATTTGTTTGGTCAACGAAAATCAAGGAAGTTTCTTGTCGTTACCCGCGAATGGACGGGAACAAGGAAAAGATAGAAAAGCGCGCCAAATTGGTCGGTCAAAAAAACGAAAGTTTAATTCTGGTGAGGGATTATAACAAAAACCTTTTCGGTGTTTTTCAAATCGGCCAGAGGCGAAAGCTTGATTTTTAGGAACGGTTTTTCGGGATATCTCTCCACGGAAACCACTCTTGCGATAGGCAGATCGGAAATATTCTCGCTTTCTGAAGAAATAATAATATCGTTGACGCCCACGATTTTATTCTGCGGAACCAAATCAAAAATCAATCCTTCTGCAAGGTCTCCTCGAACAATGCCTGCTACGCGCGAGTCCTGGTCAAGCGAATTAACCGAGCTTGAAATATCCGTTATCGTGCGGATTTTTGAATTATAGCCATTGACTTCCACCACTTCTCCGAGCAAAAAACCGCTTGCGTCAATAACTCCTGCTCCGGATATTAACCCGGATTCGCTTCCTCTATTAATCAGGACAAAATCGGGATTATAAGCGTCTCTTCCGATTATTTCCGCGTCCACCAAAGAATACTTTCTCGCCAAGGGAAGATTGAGAATTTTGCGAAGCATTTCATTTTCACGATTTACCTCTTTCAATGCGGAAAGCTGGCTGATTAAAAGATTGTTTTCGTTGGTAAAATTGACTTTGTCCCGATACAAATTTTTTATTTCAAAAATGAATCCAAAAAATCTTCCGGTTTTAAAGCTAATTTCAGCGATAAAGTTTTGCGGATAGCGCAAAAAATAATAAAAAATATTTTTTATCGGTTTCAAATAATTTGCCGAATTTAAAAAAACTACCGCCAAAATAAAAATAACGGTAAGGAAAAAAAGCTTAATCTGATGATTATAATTACCGCGCATCTCTCGTTGATTATCGTTTTTTGCTTAAGTCGGAACCTTTTCATCTTCAATTGAAACCAGCACATTTTTCAAAGTGTCAAGATTTTCAATGATTACCCCTGTTCCCCTCACCACCGCTGTTATCGGATCGTCGGCCAGGCGGGTGGGGATCTGGGTTTCCCGGCTGACCAATTTATCAATGCCCCTTAAAAGACTGCCTCCTCCCACCATAACAATTCCGCGATTCATAATATCCGCCACCAATTCGGGCGGCGTCTCCTCAATCGTAGCCTTAACATTTGAAACGATAATTTTAACGGAGCGCCCGATAGCGCGCCTTATTTGTTCATCGTTGACAATCACCGCTTTGGGCCAGCCGGTGACAAAATCCCGGCCTCTCATCGGCGCTTCTATCGTCTCTTTCAATGTCCAAGCCGAACCAACTAATATCTTGATCTCTTCCGCCGTTTTTTCTCCCAACAAAAGATTGAACTCGTCTCTGGCGTATTGAATAATATCCTCATTCAGTTCGTCTCCGGCGATCCGCAAGCTCTTTGAAGTTACAATTCCGCCCAAAGAGATTACCGCGATATCCGTTGTTCCGCCGCCAATGTCAACGATCATATTGCCCAGCGCTTCCTGAACCGGCATTTTCACGCCGATAGCCGAAGCCATCGGCTGTTCCACTAGAAATACTTCTTTGGCTCCAGCCGAAAGCGTAGCGTCCCGCACAGCCTTTTTTTCCACTTGAGTTACTCCGGAGGGAATGCCTACCACCACTCTTGGCCTGGAAATAAGCGAAAATGACTTTTCCGAGGCCTTATCTATAAAATATTTTATCATTTGTTCGGCAACTTCAAAATCCGAAATTACTCCGTCTTTAAGCGGCCGCGTCGCGACAATATAAGCCGGAGTGCGTCCGACCATTATTTTCGCCTCGCGGCCCACCGCCAAAACCCGACCGGTTTTTTGGTTAATCGCCACCACCGACGGCTCGTTGATAAGAATGCCTTTGCCCCGGACATAAACCAAAGTAGTGGCGGTTCCCAAGTCAATGCCGATGTCATTTGATAAAATTCTAAAAAAATTTTTTAACATAAATCTTGAAAATTGAAAATTTTAGCCGTTTGTTATCATCTCAATCACTTCTCCCAAACCCAATAACTTTGCCTCTTTCCTTTTTCTCTCTTTAACCTCTATATTCTCTCTTGTTTTCCCGCTTATCACCAGCCGCAAAGGAATGCCGATTAAATCGCTGTCTTTTAATTTTATCCCGGCGGATAAATTTCGGTCGTCGTATAATACCTCAATATCGGATTTTAGTAAAGTGTTATAAATTAAATCGGCTTTTTCTCTTATTTCCCTTTCTTGCGGCGCGAGAAGAAGCAGATGCGCCTGATATGGCGCTATGCTTTTCGGCCATATAATTCCGTTCTCATCGTTATTTGTTTCTACCACAGTACCCATCAAACGATCAAGGCCGATGCCGTAACATCCCATAATTACGGCTCTTTCTTTTCCCGCATTATCAATAAACTTTAGGCCAAACGGCGCGCTGTACTTTGCGCCGAGCTTAAAAATATTTCCCACCTCAATGGCTTTTTCTACTTTGAATTTCTCGTTTTGGCATTCGGGGCAAACCCCGTTAGAAATGCGATTTCTAACGGGATAAACCGGATTTTCGTCTTTCAATATTTCTTTATTGACAGCCAAGCGGCATTTTTCGCAGATATAAATAGTGTCTTCTCCTGCAGAAGTAACGGTTTGAAATTCATGCGAATACTTGGAAAATGTTCCTCCGGACGCTAAAGTGAGATAGGTTTTGTCCTTAATGCCCGCGCGCTCAAAAATTTTCCAATAAGCATCTTTGATTTTTTCATAATAACTATTCAGATCTTTTTCGTCGGCGTGAAAAGAATACAGGTCTTTCATTAAAAATTGGCGCCCGCGCAACAGTCCGGATTTTGCTCTGACTTCATCACGGAACTTGGTTTGAATCTGATATATATAGCGGGGCAAATCTTTGTAAGACGAAATGTGCTTTTTGGCCAGAGGGACAAGAATTTCTTCATGAGTCGCGCCGAGAGCGTATTCTTTTTTATCGCCGCCTTTCAATTTAAACAGGGCGTCAAAGCTTTCCCAGCGCCCGGTTTTCTGCCAGTTTTCTTTCGGGTGCAGGGCGGGCATCAGGATTTCCTGTCCCCCGGCTTCGTTTATTTCTTCGCGGATAATATTTTCTATTTTATTCAAAACTCGCAGGCCCAGAGGCAAAAAGGTATAGATGCCGGCGGCCAGCTTGTCAACAAATCCGGCGCGAATCAAAAGCGAAGCGTTTACGCTTTTTTCTTCGGCGGAAATGGTTTTGGTTGTTTTGGTGAATAAATCTGATTGTCGCATAAAGATGTGTATGTTATAAGATCAAATTATACAAATACTATTTTAGGCTTTGAAAATGCGTCAAATTTTCTTTAATCCAATCATAAAAATCAATCTCTAAAAATTTCAAAAATTCTTTAAATTTCTCTTCTGAAAATTCCATTTTGTTTTCGTCGCAATATTCTTTAAATAATTTTTCTACTTCAAAAGTATTTATAGCAGTATCATTTTTCATAGCTTTTTCTAATCTTTAAACTTTTCTATTAACTTTTCTTTTTTGTCAGCATACTCAAAAGGATTTACCTCTTTCCTGTCTAAAAAACTTTCGTCTTCAAGTCCTACTGCGACCCAACGCCATTGCTTTTTCCCATTTATAATACACTCTTCTGATTGCAAATGAACTCCTGTTGAAAAAATTGTTGTATGATTTTTTGTTTTCATAGTTTTATTTTAACACCTTTTTACTATTTCATTCCATTTTTCTAAATGCTCTATTTTGACAACCGTAGAAACTGACGCTTCTATTTTAATGTTTTTTGAATATCGGGTCATAAATTCATCTAGGTTTTGTACAAGTCGTAAATAATATTTCAGCGAATAAATTAAACCGTTCACAACGATTTCACAGCCATGATTTTTCCTTATATCGTTAACTATCCGCAGTACTTTTTGCTCTTCGCCCTTTTTGATATTTGGCTCAGCGGTTGTTAAAATATAGTATCTTTCAATTGGTATATCTTTAATTTTTTCGCAGGCATCTCTCACTATAAAAAAATCAATTGGTATTCCGTGTTTAATTTCTACTCCTTCAAAGATTGACTTCCTTTTTTCGTCTATTATTTCTACATCGCCAATTTCTTTGGCTTTTATATCCGAAGCAACATGACTTTTAAGCGGCAATAACTTTTTACCTTTATATCTGGCTATATCCCTGAGGAGAATTTCGTATATTGAATAAATAGCAATCACTGGAAGTCTTGAAGCACCCGCATTTTTATATTTTGTAAAGAAATGCTCTTTTAAACTTTCAGTTATTAAATTTATAGTCAGATTTTTCTTTTGAAAATTTAATTTATTCTTTAACAATAAGGAATTAGAACGAATAATTTCTCGTGCCAGTAATATCAAAAGTGCTGTTAAATAATTTTCTGGATATACTTTGTTTTCCTCAACATCATACAATATCTGTAAAAATGCTTGCTTTACATCTTTATTTCTTATCTTACCTGGAAATTTAATAGTAAAAGGATGCGGCTGTTCAATTGAACGAGTCAGCCAGCCACTTTCTTTCATTGAAAATCTAGGAAAATACTTTTTGAAAAATGGCGTGATAAATTTCGTATCAAAAGTACGCCCAGAATATCCTCCTTTTAATTCATTTTTGTGATACCTTATATCTTGCTTCGGATTTTCTATTTTCTTGACTAAACTTGTAGCTAAAACGGTTACGATTGCCTTAAAAGATTCTGCATTAGATATAATCCTGAAAAGCCAATTCTGTTGATTATCGTTTAGTTTTTTCAAAAACATTTCGCCATTATCTTTTTTTATTTCCTTGATAGCGGCTTTATAAAATTTCTCTAAAATCTGATTTATATGTTTGTTATTATTCATATGAAAAAATTAAATTAAAAATTCTAGTAAATTATTTTCTGCTTTAATGTCTTTTAATTTGCATTCGGCATTTTTACAATAATTAGGATTTATATCGATTCCTATATAATCTCTATTGAGTTTTTTGGCAGCTGCGGCGGTTGTACCAGACCCTATAAACGGATCAAGTACCATATCGCCTTTTCTAGTTAAGAGCATTATCAATTCCTGAATAATATACTCTGGATAAATAGCCGGGTGCTTGCCCCCCTTAATTGTTTCGACGGGGCATTCTATTACATCTTTTTTTAGGCCATTGCCCAAAATTTTAATAATCGTAAACCCCTTTTTCTCCAATTGGATTTTTCTACCGCCTTCTTGTCCTCCAAATGGCTGAGAATGCATGCCCCTTATTTTCATTCGGAAACTTTCAATTTTGTTACTTTTAACTTCTTGTATAACTTCTAATAATTCCTTTTGTGCTTGTTGTTTTTCTTTTTCAGATAGAGATGATTCTTTGATTAACTCAAAGTATTTCTGACCGATTTTATTTCCCCCATTACTTTTAGTACGGAATAAACTGATATGACCCATAAATGAATCAATATCATAATAATATGAATCATTTTTAACAAAATGGAAAAAGGGTTCAGTGCCACTCACTAATCTTCTTTTGAATTGACGCGGTGTAGGATTTAATTTAACCCAAGTAATTATATTAACTAACTTTATGGGGTTACTCTTTATCGCCTCAATAGCAAATTTGTGGGGGGCCATTAATAAACTACTATTTTCATATTTATCGCCAATATTGAAAACAATATTTCCATCATCTCTAGTAATTCGCACACATTCTTTGAAAATTTTTAAAAGATTATTTAGATATTTCTCTATTTTTTTTTCATTTCCGATTCCAAATCCATCATAATCGCGTTGCTGAAAGTATGGTGGGCTTGTCACTACTAAGTTAATAGAATTATTAGGAATTTCTTGTAGTAATTGAATGCTATCTCCACATACAATCCTATTTAAAAATTTTTCTTTCCAATTACCTTTTTTCAAAAAAGAAGGGAATTCATCATGTTTTTGCGAACTGTTTGATTTATAACTGAAACCATTCACTTCTTTATTTATCACTTCTTTTATCAATTCGTTTGGGTGATCAAGCAGTTTTTTTAACTCTTGCTTTATATCTAACCTATTAGCAAAAACGAGTAATCCTCTTATGGCTTGCATTACTACCTTTGGATCGCTGTCGGTCAAAAATTTTACTAAAGTTGGGATTGCTTTCTCATTTCTTAAACGACCTATTGCAGATACGGCCTCTCGTCTAACTTCCGTGCTTTCATCTTTGCTGGCATATTTTATAAAAACAGGAAGCAAAGAAACATCAGACATCTTTGCTAAATTTTTAACTGATAACGCCCTGATATTTTCATTTTGATTGCTTAACAAATTCAATAATGGTTCTCTACTATAACCATTTTCTAAGCGACCTAACTTTTCTAAAACATAAACTATTGTCCCATCATTTTGGTTTTGTAGGAAAGATAGAAGAGCTTGAGTGTTATTTTTCAACCCATCAATAGTTTCTCTATTAACTTGTTTGCATAGTGCGGATCTATTCATAACCTAAATTATTTGGTTAAATCGTCAATCCTAACGCCCAATGATGTCTTTTAAAATTTGATTATCCTTCGACATAGTTTCCACAATATGGACAAGTTATTACTCCGATATAGTTTTTATCTGCACCAAAATTTTTCTTGCATTTCTTACAAACAATTTTTACTATTTGGGCGGTTTTTGTCTTTGTCTTTTTCATAGATTATTAATATTTACCTTCATAATTATTTTACCGAGTCTCTTATCCAAAAAGTTTGACAACTCTCTCCCACACATTATAGGTCTGAAAATCCCGAAAAGTTATTATGACCATTAAAAGAATCAAAGTCATGAATCCGGCGGTATGAACCGCACCTTCCAGTTCCCGGCTAACTGGACGACCCTTAATTTTCTCAATTGCCAGAAAAAGAATTCTTCCTCCGTCAAGCGCCGGAAAAGGCAAGAAGTTGATTATCGCCAAATTGATTGATAATAGCGCGGTAAATTGCAAAATATAAGAAAAGCCCAGCCGCGCCGCTTCGCCGGTCAGAACCGCGATTCCCACGGGACCGGTCAGCTGCCCGCCTGCTGTTCCGGAAATAACCAGCCCCTTTAAAAGCCCCAAAAACGCCAAAATAACAAAGACTGCGACCTCAAATGTCCATTTTGCACCCTGCCAAATCGCTTCATACCAGGGGTATGAAACAGTGCCAACTTCGGCCAAGCCGATTCCGGTCGGGCCCTGCCCCTCGGGGAATGACTCCCTGACCCCTGTTTTTAATTCTAAAATTCCGCTTCCGCGCTTAACCGTAAAAACTATCTCTTTGCCGCGATTCTTTTCAATAAAGTCCTGGATATCTTTGGCGGTTTTGACTTCAAAAACGGAACCGTTAGTGTCTTTCAGGGATAAAACCGTGTCGCCGGATTTAATCCCGGAGCTGTAAGCGGGAGAATTTGCAGAAACATCAACAATCATCACCCTCATATCCGTAATTTTTCCCGAAGAAGCGTTTTTGTCCAAAACAACCGGAGCGCCGATAAAAAAAATAATACTGAAAAGAAAAACCGCCAAAAGTATGTTTGCCGCCACGCCGGCAAAAAGCATTTTGAAGCGGGAAAATATTGATTTGGAAGCAAAGCTATTCGGGTCATCGCGATTCTCGCCATCCTCGCCTTTTATTCTTACAAATCCGCCCAAGGGAATTAAATTAATTGAATAAATTGTTTCTCCCCGCTGAAAACCGAAAATTCTGGGCGGAAAACCGAAGCCAAACTCTTCTACCACCACTCCTTCTCTCCGGGCAGCAAGAAAATGGCCGAGTTCGTGCACAAAAATCAACACTCCCAAAACTAATAAAAATATGATTAAAGTTATAATAAGCATTGTATATTATTTCTATTATTATGAAATTAATCAGACAAATATTTTTTGTTAATAATAATGACAAATGTCAATTCAATGTTAAATGGCTTCGGTCAAACCACAAATCACAATCAACAAATCACAAACAAATTACAAAACCCAAACGATTTGTAAATTGTTATTTGTTTAATTGTGCTTTGTTTGGAATTTGTGATTTGTAATTTGGAATTTATGCATTATATCGTCATTATCTCCTTTTCTTTTGCTTCGCCGATTTGCCCGACATTATTGTTCGCTTCGTCAACAAGCTTCTGCAGATCCTTTTCCCGCCGAAACTTTTCGTCTTCGCTTATTTCCTTATTTTTTTCCTTGCTCTTTATCTCCTCGCGCTTTTTTTCTCTCAAAAAACGAATGGCGACTTTTGTCTTTTCCATGTTTTGGCGCATTATTTTTATCAAGTCCTTTCTTCTTTCTTCGCTGGGAGGCGCGAACACGAGCTTAACCGAGGAGCCGTCATTAGCAATACTCACGCCTAAATTGGCGGAGGAAATCGCCTTGACGATATCGTTTAGGCTTTCTTTTGACCACGGATTGATGAACACCATTCTCGCGTCCGGAACGCTGATTGTGGATATCTGCCGCAACGGAACCATTGAACCGTAATATTCAACCGGAATATTTTCCACAATCATAGCGGACGCGCGCCCGATTCTCATCACGCTTAATTCATCTTTAAGCTTTTTGATAATTTTATCCAACTCGCTTTTCGTTTCCGCGTCGCTCATAGATAATAAAATTTAACCGCTATTTAGCTTCTGTTGAAATAGTCTATTTTGTCATTGCGAGTCCCGTCAGCAGACGGGCGAAGCAATCTTTATTTTTGTTTGTGACTAACGAGATTGCCGCGTCGCCCTGCTGGTCTCCTCGCAATGACAGAACGAGTTTTGATACTAT
>JAHIHE010000002.1 GCA_018899995.1 Patescibacteria group bacterium
ATAATAAGCGAGGTTTTGCCAAATCCCGCAGGAGCGGATAAAGACGGCGAATGGATTGAGCTTGCCAATTTAAGCGGCAAGAAAATAAATTTACGGGGATGGATTTTGGAAGCCAAAACCAAAACCGGCGCGAAGAGATATATTTTTTCCGGCGACAATTTTATTGAACCAAACAGGCATTTGCTCGTAAAAAGAAGCCAGAGCAATTTGGTTTTGGCAAATACTGGCGGCGAAGTGAACTTGCTTTTGCCTCCTGATAAAAATTTGTCAAAGGTCTCTTATGGCGAAGCCAAAGAAGGCAAAAGCTACGCGCTCATCAATAATAATTGGCAATGGACGGGTATTCCGACGCCGGGCAAAGAAAATATACCGGAAGTTGCGGACCCGCTTCGACTCAGCGAGGCGAGTAAAACAGCCAAATCAGCGGCTGAAGGAAAAAATATTGTTGCGGCGGCGACTGATTCAAGCAATATCATTTTGCCGGAAAGCGGGACTATCGCGGATGAAGAATTTTCTTCTGCTCCGAATTCGGGCGGCAAAAACCAAGCGCAGAATAACATTATTCAACTGGTGGCGTTTTCCGATCTGGAAAAATATCTGGGAAAGGCGATAGGCGACAAAATAAGCGACGCGGTTTCAAGTTTGGTTATAAAACCAGCCGAGCCAAACGAGAAAATTTCCGCGCCGAGGCCGTCCGAGTCGTTGCTGGACGCGCAAAGCGCTTTTGCCGCGGCTGGAAACGCGGCGCCTGCTCAACAACAAAACTCAAGGCAGAATATCAGAAACAACCCATGGTTTTACAGCAGTTTAATACTGTCTGGACTAAGCTTGTTTTTGGTTTGGCGGTATCAGGAATTAAGAAAGAGGATAAAATAGTAAAATTGTAACGAGGTGTGTCAAGTTAAAACCAGAGATAAGCTTTATCCCTCGCGAGATTAAAAAATCTTTCGCAGGGGATTTTTTATATTTATATCCGGAATCTATATCACTATGATACATGGATGTATCATAGTGATTAAAGTAATTAAAAATTTATCAATAAAATAAGCTCCAGCTTAAATTTCGGTGTCATTTTAGATGATTTGATGCTGAGGCTTGACAGAATAAAATTTTGTGGTATACTTAAAAGTCCTTTTAAAAAGGATTTGTTCTTTATAATACTACGGAAAACATAAAAGGAGAGTGATTAAAGATGAGAACAACAATAGCAAGAACAGTTGGAGGCGCAATATTGGCAATACTAATAATATCAGCGATTCCGGTAGGAGCCAGCGGTCCGCCGCCGAAAGCGGCAATATCTTGCCAAGGATGCGTAAATATGGAGCAAGTTTCTGCCGCCGAGTACACAGCTTTTGTACGGGCTGGCGCGACAATAACATTGAGTGGCAACCCCGGATATCAGACCTACACTTGGACGCAAAACGGGTTGCGGATGAGTGGCACGCAAAAGATCGCGGTTACAATTGTTTCAAGCACACAATATGCTTTAACCGTAACCGATTCCGGCGGAATTGGCGGCGGCGCGGCAAGATCCGACACCAGGGCCATCCAAATAAATCTGGTTTCGGCCGGCCCGCAAAATATCGGCGTGCCGGATTTGTCCGAAATAGAGATAGATAATATCTATATTTCGGTCGGAGACAGGATTCATGTAAAAATATTTTGGAGCAATGATAATAATTACGCCAATATTAATTTTTACTGGGAGATTGAGTCTGATTATTCAGGATTGGCCATAGAAAACAAAAATTCCAAGGAAACTTGGATAAAAGTTTTAGCCAAGCCCAGCGACGGAAAAAATCCCGTGATAAAGGCCATTATCACAAATGGCAAATTCTGGAGCGAAAAAACCGTAACAGTGGTTGTTGTTGACAACACAGCGCCCATAGTCAAAGGCAGGTATACCTATACGACGCCGTTGTCGCACACGGGTTTTGAGGTAAGTTGCGGAGAATGCTGGACCGGCAATGGTTACAACGAAAACAGCGATTTCATTTCCGAGTTCACCGCAATATTACGGGACACAAAGAATCACGCTGTTAGTAGCGGAACAGTAACCGCCAAGCGGGGCCAAACTCTTTCAACGATTACCCTAAAACCCGGCGACGAGGGGAAATATTTATTGGAAGTAACGGCGAAAGACTCCCACGGCTTGTCAGCGACATTTGAGGAGCAGGTTTTTGTGGGTTTTGGCAATACAGAAAAAGATGTGCCGTTTATTATTGTAAATGACACGCTTTTCTGCGAAGCTGGCAAGCCCTGCTCCATTGATCTCTCCCGAACCTATACTTACGATCTCGGCGTTCGTATCCGTTTCAACGATATAACAGCGCCATCAAGGCAGGAGCCGCTATATAATACTGGCGGCGCGCTTTGCACGACTTTCAACTGCACTACGATATTCCGTTATCCGTATACATATAGAGTGCGGATAACGATGGCCTATGTCAGAAACGGCGCGGTAGCGGATAAAAGTTCGGAAAAAATAATTACCGTGGTTGTCGGCGAATCGGAAAAAAGAGAGGAAACTCCAGCGCAAACAGCAACACCGATTGCGGGTTTAACCGCAAGACCGTTGCCGGTTGCAACAACGCCACCGTTAACTCGGCTAACGCCGCAACTACCGCCGGAAGTGCCGGCAAAACCAACCCCAGGATTGAACCCCGTTGCGATTTTCGCCGTCTTAATCGCGGCGGCAATGCTCCAAGGAGGAAAAAAGAATAAACATTAGCCGATCGGCTCAACCGATTTGGCTTTTTTTGTCAAGGCTGATTTATACACTGCTTATTCGCATTTTATCCACAAGCGCCTGACTAAAAGGCCTCGCGCCTTTTTATTGTTTTTGTTAACAAAAAATGGTATAATATAAAAATTCATATTAACATTTTAGCATACTTACATTTTAACAAATATGTAAAAATTATTTTTAATTGAGGAAATAGAAATATAGCGTGATTCAGACGGCCGTCAGAAAGACGAGATAAAGTAAATAAAGATAATTTTTTTAAAATTAATCAAAAGTCAAAGGAGAAACTATTAAAGAAGTGATCCACTTTCATATGTCATCTAACCGTTAAAATGATAAGGTTATGTCCGGACATTCTAAATGGAAGCAAATTAAAAGAGGCAAAGCAAAAACTGATTCTCATCGGGCCAAAATTTTTACTAAAATGGCGCGTTTTATTGCCGTAGCAGCCAGAAAAGGCGCGGATCCGGAAATGAACGCAGAGCTTCGAATGGCTATTGAAAGGGCAAAATATGAAGACATGCCGCGGGAAAATATTGAGAGGGCGATAAAAAAAGGCGCCGGGGGAGAAATCGGAAATGAGCTTGAAGGCGCCGAATACGAAGTTTTTGGGCCGCGTGGGACGATGTTTATAGTTAAGGTTCTGACAGACAATAAAAATCGGACTGTCGGAGAAATAAAAAATATTTTATCAAAACATAATGGCCGGCTGGGTGAAATTGGTTCCGTGAAATGGATGTTTGACAAGTTTGGTTTGATAGTAATTGGGGGCGGCGATAAAGAAAAAAACGAGTGTTTGGAATTGATGGCAATTGAAGCGGGGGCAGAGGATGTGAAAGAGAAAGAAGGGACGCTGGAAATTTATACCGCGCCGGAAAATTTCGATAAAGTTTTAAAATTACTGCAAGGGAGCGGAAATAAGACAGTTAGCGCCTCAATTGATTGGGTGGCAAAAAATCCGATTAAAATTCCCGCCTCCGGCGGAGAAGATAGTAGCGCGCCGGAAGAAGTAGAAGGTCTTTTAAACGCTTTGGACGAGCAGGATGATGTGGAAGAAATATACTCCAACATAGAAAATTTCTAATTTTCAATTTCTAATTTCTATTGAATTTTTAATGAAACAATTTTTAAACAGTAAACTGACCAGATACAATTTAAAAGAAAGAGAAGCGCGATTTAGAAATTAAATCATTGGAAATTTAATGAAAATTAAAAATTAGAAATTGAAAATTATGATTATCCTAGGTATCGATCCCGGCACGGCAACCACGGGATACGGAATTGTTTCAAAAGAAAAAGGCGGATTGTCGCTTAAGGAATTCGGATGCATTAAAACGGAAAAAACCTCGCCGCAGGCCGAGCGGCTGTTGCTAATTAAGAAAGAAGTGAATAAAATTATAAAAAAGCACAAGCCCCAGCTAATCGCCGTGGAAGAACTTTTCTTTTTTAAGAATTTAAAAACGGCAATAAAGGTCGCCGAAGCCAGGGGAGTAATTTTGGCAACCGCGGCCGAAGCGAAGATAGTAATAAGTGAATATACCCCCTTGGAGGTGAAAATCGCGACCGTGGGATACGGGAGAGCGGAAAAACATCAGGTGCAAAAAATGGTGAAAGCGATTTTAGGGCTTAAAGAAATCATAAAATCCGACGACGCGGCAGACGCAGTGGCTGTCGCGATATGCGCGGCGAATAGCTTAAACATTAAAAATATTAAATAAACGAAGTTTCAATATGGTTGCGAAAAATTCTGAAAGAAAAAGATATTTAGTTACGGGTGGAGCCGGATTCATCGGCTCTAATTTAACGGAACGATTGGCAAGCGAAGGCCGCGAAGTGATCGTGGTTGATAATCTTTCTACAGGAAGTTTGAAAAACCTGAAAGCGGTAGAAAAAAAAATTAAATTCATAAAATCTCCCGTTGCCAAAGCTTTAAAAAATAAAAACATTAGAAAGCTTGACGGGATTTATCATTGTGGAATTCCCTCTTCAACGCTGCTGTATCGAGGGAATCCATATTTTGTCGGTGAGGCGATTAATGAGTTTATTGATATGTTAGAATTAGCCAAGCGCGAGAATTGTAAACTTGTTTACGCCTCTTCTTCGTCTGTTTACAACGGCAACCCCACTCCTTTCAAAGAAGATATGCCAGTGCTTGTAAAGGATTTGTATACTGAAGCGCGTTATGCGATGGAAAGATTGTCCCATCTTTACTATGATTGGTATAAAGTAAAATCTATTGGAATCAGATTTTTCAGCGTTTATGGACCGCACGAGGAAGCCAAAAAAAATTTCGCCAATTTAGTGACGCGGTTTCTGTGGGCCGCAAAGAAAAATAAAAAAGCGATCGTCTACGGAGACGGCAATCAAACCAGAGATTTTACTTATGTCAAAGATATTATTGAAGGATGCGTACTCGCGATGAATTCTAAAAAAGTTGAACATGATATTTTTAACATCGGCGCGGGGTGCCAATTTACAATCAATGAAATGCTAAAAATTCTGGGAAAGAATTTAAATAAAAAAATAGAAATTAAACACGTACCCAATCCCTTGCGCGGTTATGTTTATAAAACATGGGCTGATACTTCTAAAGCAGAAAAAGCTTTAGGATTTAAGCCGCAGTATCCTTTTGAAAAAGGGTTAAAAGAAATTATTGAATATTATAAATAAATTTCATTTATGCAAACAAAACAAAAATTTAGCGATTACGGTAAAAAAGGCGATAAAACTAACGCCATTATTTTCGGCGGCAAGGAAAGGATTCCAAGCGTGCGGGTTGTTCAAGATATGAAAGAAGTAATTTTGGATAAAAAATGGGCAGAGAAAAATTCCAGCCAGCCGCTTTACTATATGTATCGCGATTTGGCGGAAAACAAAGAAGATGCGCAAAAAATTAAGGCGGCTAACCTGCGATTTGATATTCTTGAATCAACAGCGATAAGGTTGGGTAACGAATACAATAAAACTGCCGGGCATTATCATTCAATATCTCACAATAAGAATTTTACCTATCCGGAAATTTACGAGCTTATAAAAGGCGAGGCGTATTATCTGATGCAGAAAGTAGAGAATGATAAAGTCATTGATGTTTACGCGGTGAGGGCAAGCGGCGGCGACAAAGTGATTATGCCGTCAAATTACGGTCATTTTACAATTTTTTTGGCAGACGATTCAATACGAATGAGCAATTGGACGCCGAGTGATTCATTGTCTGATTATGGGCCAATAAAGCAAAAGCGCGGCGCGGCTTATTACGCTTTAATTGACAAGGAATCAAAGGACGGAGTGCGCTGGGTAAAAAATGAAAATTACTCCCAAGTGCCGCCTTTGCGATTTTTAAAGCCGACAAATTTTAGTGATTTCGGATTAATTAAAAATATCAATATGTATGGTTTGGTAAATAATCCGGAAAAGTTAGATTATTTGAATAATCCCCAAAATTATTCTGAATTATGGGAAAGGGTTTTAAACAATGAATAAAATAAAAATAATCTGCATAGATATTGAGGGGTGCCTCAGATCCGACGGAAGATTTGCTGCCAATAACTTGACGGCATTGCTGGAAATACAAAAATATCAACTGAAAGCAAAGAGTGATTCCGTTTTACCTCCGATAGTCATAAATAGCGGACGTAGCATTGGGTTTATTGAAGCGATGTTTACGAATATTGGATTTCCCCCGCCGGGTTATTGGTCAGTGGCGGAAAACGGAGCTTTTATTTGCGATTTCCGCAAGAATGATTTTACGATGGCACCCCTTATTGGAAATAACCTTTTAGAAATACAAGATTTAGCAAGAAGGGCAATCCCAAATTTACTTAAAAGAATCGGCGGAAACAAGGAATTAGGGAAAGAAATCTGCGTAAGTTTAAATCCGCCGGCAAAAACGGACATAAAAAAATATTTCCAAAAAGTTTTAAAAGAACTTTCTGGATTTGATAAAGTAGTAGAGATAACGCACAGCACTTCGGCGGTAGATATAACCCCCAAAGGTATTAATAAAGGGTCGGGGTTAAAATTTGCCGCTTTAAAATCAGGAATTGGGTTGCAAAAAATTCTTTATATCGGTGACACAAAAGGGGACTTTCCCGCATTTAACATAGCCGGCTACGCCGCTTGTCCCCATAATGCAACGCCAGATTGTAAGAAATTGGTTATCCGGAAGAAAGGGTATATTTCTCCCTTTGATAATATAAAAGGGGTTATAGATATAATTGAGCATTTTATAAAATAAAAAATAAGAAAAATGAAAGTTCTTATCATGGCCGGCGGCAGAGGCACACGCCTTTGGCCGCTTAGCCGGGCGGAAAAACCCAAACAATTCCAAAAATTGATCAGCGACAAAACAATGCTTCAAGAGACAGCGGAAAGATTATTGCCGTTGGGCTCGTGGCGCGATATTTATATTTCCACCAGTTCCTATTATGTAAAAGAGGTGCAAAAAGAATTGCCAAAAGCGCTTAAAAAAAATATTATTGACGAACCGGTTAACCGCGAGCGCGCTTCAAGCATTGCTTTATCTGCCGCCTTTTTTGTCAAAAGATATTCTGACGAGACAGTCGTTGTCTTGCCGGCCGATCATTTGATTAAAAAAGACAAGGGTTTGCTTTCCGTAATCAAAAAC
>JAHIHE010000018.1 GCA_018899995.1 Patescibacteria group bacterium
GATCCTTTGTTCTTTGTGATCGGGTTTTAGCTTCCTTCTTTTCACATCGTCTGCTACTCGCCTGACCAGTTTGGGTTTCTGGGCCGGTTCTGGTTTCTGCTTTTCTTCAGTTTCAGCCGCTTTTATAGCAGCTGCTCTTGCTGTTGCCGCTTTTTGTGCGGCTTCCCGCATATTTGCCTCTACCATTGCGGCGGCTTCCTCCGCTTCACGCCTTTTTGCGGTTTGCGCTTTTCTCTGCTCCCTGTTCTGTTCTCTTTTTACACGATTCTTGCTTATTCCTTCCTGTTTCATAACTGATTTTCCTCCATTTTAATTTTCTTTAATAACAGCATCTTGCGACAAGTTTCCTTATCTTAAGACACTTCCCATGTAGGGCAGCTGCACGAATTTTGGCAAAATTTATGCAAATGTCCTACAAGGGATTTTGAGAAAATGTGAATTTTTTCCGCTTAGATTATTTTAGTGTGCAAGATTTTAAAGGATTTTAAACCCTGTCAAGTAAAATTCAATTTGACGAGAGTAAACCTTTTTCTAAACTGCAACTTTTCGTCTCTGTTTTTTAAGCAAGACATTCTGCATCTGCGCGGTTACAATTTAGAAAAAGGCAAGAATATGAATAAAGTTTGTTTTTTTACCATATTCTTGATTTGTTTACTAGAAGTATTGGGAGCGAATGGCTATACAGGCAATGCCGGATGTTATAGTTACATTTCTGCCATTAAAATTTATAGAACTGTTCCGTTTATAAATTTCTACTTTTCTCCAGCCGCCTTCTTCGGGTATTGCCATGCTTTTCAGCTTAACCCTGTTTAATAAAGAGCTGTGCAATTTTCTCCTTTTCATTTTAGTTTTACCTCCGTTTGCTTTCCAGAAGCTATGGATAATCAATAATATCATATTATTGACCATTCGCAGCTTCTGGAAATTTTTAACCGCAATAAGTCATTAACACATCATTATAGCAGGTTTTAGGAAAATGTCAAGAGCTGTCTTGAGCTGTCGTGCCAAACCCAGAAAGTCGGACTTCCACAAACCTCCGCAAGCCAAATTTTTCTTGACAGGAAAAAGTTATTACGGTATTATAGTTATAAGCACTCAAAGCAGTTAAACTGCGGGAGTTTGTTTAATTTGTCCTAATTTATGGTGAGTTTATCGAACCATTATGGAAGATGCTATTATTAACAAGGAGAAAAATCTAATGGAAATGCTAAAAGCTGGCGTTCATTTTGGCCACAAAACAACAAAATGGAATCCAAAAATGTCCCCGTATATTTTCGGGGTAAGAAACGGAGTTCATATCATTGACCTTGAGCAGACAATCGGCGGCTTAAACAGCGCGCTGGCGTTCGTGAATAAAATCGCTACGAGCGGCGGCGTAATGGTTTTTATAGGAACCAAAAAACAGGTCAAGGGACTGATAAAAGAATCGGCCGCTAAAATCGGAATGCCCTATGTTGCCGAAAGGTGGATCGGCGGGCTTTTCACGAATTTTGAAGTTATTTCAAAGCAAATAAAACTGCTTGACCAGCTTGAAAAAGACAGGGATACGGGAAAACTTGACAAATACACCAAAAAAGAGCAGCTTAATCTTATCCGAAAAATAAGAAAATTAATTCAGAAATTCGGCGGCATAAGAACGCTGAAAAAAATGCCCGAAGCGGTTTTTGTGGCGGATGTCAATGTTGACAGAATCGCGGTTGAAGAATCAAGAAAGAAAAACATTCCGGTCGTCGCCATAGTGGATACGGATACCGATCCGACATTGGCCACTTATCCAATTCCGGCAAACGACGACGCGATAAGTTCGGTTAAGCTGATTGTTGGTAAACTAGTTGAAGAATTTGGAAAAGGAAAAACAGCGAAAAATCAGGAATAAAGTTTTTATTAAGATTTTTGATTTGATTTTTTAGGACTGGATTAAGATTAAGAACCGTTTTGATTTACGATTTATGGTTTAGGATTTAGGAACAAATTCATAATTCGTAAATCTTAAATCATAAATCTTTTGCATATGATTGACACGCAAAAAATAAAAGCGTTGCGCGAAGCGACAGGGGCAAGCATGGTGGATTGCCAGAAAATTCTTGCCAAGACAAAAGGCGATTTTGAGGCGGCGAAGAAAATTTTGTCTGAAAAATCCAAAAGAGCGGTTGGCAAAAAAACAGGCCGCTTGACGAGCGAGGGGATAGTGGAAGCGTATATTCACAGCAACAGAAAAATAGGAGCTTTGGTGGAACTTGCCTGCGAAACCGATTTTGTCGCGAAAAATCCGCTATTTTTGGAACTGGCGCATAATATCGCGATGCACATCGCCGCCGCCAATCCGCTTTGTGTTGACTCGCCCGAGTTCCACCCGGAGATTTTGGCGCGCATTGAAGAAGAAAAGAAAAAGGCGCTGGCTGAATTTGGCGGGAAAAAGCCGAAAGAAATGATAGAAAACATTATAGCCGGAAAAATAAAAAAATACACCGCGAGCGTTTCGCTGTTGAGCCAGGAGTACGTAAAAGATCCGCAAAAAACGGTCGGCGATATAATCAATGAAACGATTGCCAAGATTGGAGAGAATATCAGGGTCAAGAGATTTTGCCGCTTTCAGATTGAATAATCGTTTTTAGATCAAGATATTTGTTTTAGCGTTAGTTGGCGCTCCTGCTTATTATTAGGCAGGTTTTGATATATAATGTAGTAGCCTCTGAAAAACTACCAAAAATATTTTTTATAAACTTAAAATGGTTTAAACGATTGACTTTTCTTTTGCAATAATGGTTCAATTTCATTCACCATAAATCGCAAATGTGTTGTTTTTCAGAGGCTACTGTAATTAATATGATAGCGCAAATCAAAATCTATCCATGGGAAAAAGAGACCGAATTTGACATCGGCGATTTGAAACTGCGAAAAGGCGACTATGTTATCGTAAAAAGCGCGGACGGACAGGAAGGCGAGATTGAAGCGGCCGAGATACTCGCTGTTAAAGAAAGCACCCGCACTAAAAATATCAGGCCGATTGTAAAAATCGCCAACGCTTCCGATATTGAGAGAATAAAACAGTATGGCGCGAAAAAAAGCGACGCTTTAAGTTTTATTAAAAAGAAAGCAAAAAGTCGCAATATTAAAATTAAGATTATAGACGCGCAGTTCAGTTTTGACGGATCGCGGATCAGTTTGGCCTTCACGGCGCCACAGAGAGTGGATTTTAGGGAGCTGGTAAAGGATTTTTCAAAACATTTTCAAAAGTCGGTTAAAATGGCGCAAATCGGGTCGCGGGACAGCGCGAGAAGCTTTGGCGGAATCGGCATGTGTGGAAGGCGCCTGTGCTGCGCCAGTTTTTTGAAAAAACTTGAAAGCGTCACCCTGAATGACGCAAAATCCCAGCGGTTGGACAATCGGTCCGCTGGCCGTCTTAGCGGCGTATGCGGCCGGCTTAAATGCTGCGTGGCGTATGAATCCAAATTATACGAAGAATTAAAAAGGGGCTTGCCCGAAACAGGGAGGCAAGTTATAACTCCGCGCGGCAACGGCGAGGTTACGGATTTGGATATTTTATCCCGCAGGGTAAAGGTGCGGCTGGCCGATAAAACTTCCGCCTTTTTTAACTTCAAAGAAGTAAAATTAATCAGCCCCGATTCGGTAAAAAAATAATTATATGAACTACGACGCTGTTTTATCGGCTTTGATTATCCTTTCTTTTTTTGGTATAATTATAATCTTAATAAGAAAAATTCCGGAAATTTCTTCGGGATATTGGCGGGACAAAGCACTATCGGATGCCTTAGCCGGCGAAAAGGGGAAGTCCTCAAAAATGAAGAATTTGCTTTTTCTTATCCTGATAAAACTGGAAAAGTTTCTGCGTCAGATAAGGATTTACATCTTAAAACTGGACGGAAAAACATTTGCATGGATTGAACACCTGCGCAAGAAATCTTCGGAAATAACCAATAACGCCAACAAAATTTCGCTAAAGCTGCATTTTAAAATAGAAGAAAGCCGACTTTTAAATATGGTGGCTAGAAACCCCAAAAATCCGGAAAATTATAAAAAGCTGGGGCTGTTGTATTTTCAAAACAAGAATTTTAAAGATGCTGGCGAATCGCTGAAAGAGTATTTAAAATTGAACCCTGGCGACGATGAAATAAAAAAAATCATGGGAGAAATGCCGATGTAGCCCAGGGGTAGACCTGCCCGCCATCGCCTAAGCCGAGATAGCTCAGGGGTAGAGCAACTGTTTTGTAAACCGTAGGTTGGAGGTTTGAATCCTCTTCTCGGCTCAGGCATAGGCAGGCGGGGCAACGCTTTTGCATCGCCCCGCACCAATATGCCGTCCTAGCTCAGGGGTAGAGCAACTGTTTTGTAAACAGTAGGTCGTCGGTTCAAATCCGACGGACGGCTCTGAGCTTATATGGTGCGGGGTAAATAGGTCGTCGGTCCGAATCCGACCGTGGGCTCCGTAAAATAACTAATAACCCATGACTCATAACTAATAACAATTCAGTTTTTTTAATAGATTTTGTTATAAGTCATAAGTTATCGGTTGTAAGTTATTGTATTGGGCGGATACCGAAGTAGTCAAACGGGGCAGACTGTAAATCTGTTGGCCTCCGGCCTTCGAAGGTGCAAATCCTTCTCCGCCCACCAAAATAACCAATAACCAATAACCAATAACCAATAACTGATAACCAATAACTGATAACTTAAAACCTATAACTTTATGGAATTTAATTTTGTTATTGGTTATAAGTTATAAGTTATCGGTTGGTTTACGCCGATGTAGCTCAGTTGGTAGAGCAACTCCATGGTAAGGAGTAGGTCAGCGGTTCAAGTCCGCTCATCGGCTCCATTAATTTAATTTTTAACAATAAGCCTAAAATAATATGTCGCAAGAAAGATTGATAAAACTGCTGTGCGCGCTATGTAAAAAAATTAATTATTTTACTTTTAAAAGCAAGGGGAACGCGAAAGATAAAATGGAAATTGCCAAATTTTGCAGAACATGCCGGAAACACACGCCCCACAAGGAAGCGAAATAAGGTTTTTAGGAGTTTAGTTCAGTGGCAGAACAGCGGTCTCCAAAACCGCGGACGTGGGTTCGATTCCCTCAACTCCTGCCAAAAAGTGAATATGAAAAAATTCAATTAATATTCAATATGGCAGAAATAATGGTAAAAAATATTCCGAATCATGTGGTATTTATTATGGACGGAAACAGGAGATGGGCGGCAAACTATCTTTTGGAATCGTGGAACGGGCATAAGAAAGGGGCGGAAGTCGTAAAAGAGATGATCAGGGAATCGGTCAGGCAAAAAATTCCTTACTTTTCTTTTTGGGGCTCTTCGCTGGACAATATTGTTAAACGCCAGAAAGCGGAGGTATCGTACTTGTTTAAGCTGTTTAAGAAAAAATTTGACGAATTGGCAAAAGACGAAGAAATTCACAAAGATCGGATAAAGGTAAGCGTGCTGGGAAGATGGAAAGAGCTGTTTCCTCCCGAGACAAAAGAGTCAATTCAAAAAGCGATAGACGCCACTAAAAATTACGGCAAGTTTTCTTTGAATTTTTTTCTCGCCTACAGCGGTGTGGACGAGATGGAAAGCGCGATAAAAAATATAGCCGATGACGCGAGAAAAAATCCCGATTTAAAAATAACGCCTTCTCTTGTTAAAAACCGGCTTTTTACCAAAGATCTGCCACCGGTTGATTATCTTATCCGCACTGGCGGCAATCCCCATCTCTCTACCGGATTTATGATGTGGGATATAGCCGACGCGCAACTGTATTTTTCCGACAAGCTTTGGCCCGATTTTAACGCCGAAGATTTTAAGGAAGCGATCATCGGTTACGGAAATAGAACCAGAAAGTTCGGGGCGTAAGGGATAAACAATTTCTAATTTCTAATTTCTAAACTTTTGTTTGAAAATTATTTCATTGATAATTCAATGAAAATTGAAAATTAGAAATTGAAAATTAAGCGGAAGTTTTTTTACATCAAATGTATTATTATGTTTGCATCGGAAAAGGAGAAATTGATAAGGGAGCTTATTGGCAAAGGTTATCTTAAAACGCCGGCGATTATAGATGCTTTTAAAAAAATAGACAGAGCTGATTTCGTGCCGCCGAATTTAAAACCCGAGGCCTATATCAACGAGCCTCTGCCCATCGGATTCGGACAAACAATTTCACAGCCACTGACAGTGGCTTTTATGTTGGAGCTGTTAAAGCCCCGGCTGGGGCAAAAAATTTTAGACATCGGTTCCGGCTCTGGCTGGCAGACGGCTCTCTTGGCGCAGATTGTCGGCGAAAAAGGCAAAGTGTTCGGCGTGGAAATAATTCCGGAGCTTTATGAATTCGGAGAGAAAAATGTCGCCAAATACGATTTTATCAAATCGGGAATTGTGAAAGTAATTTTATCCAACGGTTCTGTAGGGCTGGAAAACGAAGCGCCGTTTGACGGCATTATCGCGGGAGCAATGGCGGAAAAAATTCCCAAAACCCTGCGCCGCCAGCTGAAAGTCGGGGGAAAGATGGTAATTCCCGCCCGCGGAAGCGTTTGGCTGATAATCAAAAAAGCGGAAAACGAATTTGAAGAATACGAATATCCCGGATTCGCGTTCGTGCCGCTGGTGGAAAGGTAATACAAAATGTCAAATTTCAAAATCCAAATGACAATGCAAAATCTAAATAAATCACAAAGCACAATCCCGAGCACTCGGGACAAATCACAAACAAAACACAATATACAAATTACAAATATCTTATAGTTTGGGTTTTGTGTTTTGGGCTTTGTTTGTAATTTGAGATTTGGGTTTTGTAATTTAAATCAAATTTTATTA
>JAHIHE010000019.1 GCA_018899995.1 Patescibacteria group bacterium
CAAATTGGGTGGATTGGTGGGAATTGCGTCCCAGCTCATTGCCATCCCGGCGTTGGGGTTCAAAGATGGTGCCAGTAAGGAGTCTTATACCGGCTGGGAAGATTTTGAAGGTGATACACAGTTTTTTAACCGCAAGCCCTTTGAACTCAAAGGCGGACTTGAAGAATTAAAAGCGGCAAAAGAGGCGGCCAGAAGCGAAATTAAAAGCATACTTTCGAATAAATTGATTTCCGAGATTGAATACCGCAATTTATCCTTGAAATTCGGCGCTGTTTTTAAAGCCGGAACCGGCGCGGAAACCATCAAGGAAATGCTTACGCGAGTTGATTTAAAAAAACTGAAAACCGAGATTAAATCCCAAACAGAAAAGACGGACAGCTTCGCGCAGAAGAAAAAACTGCTAAAGCGCCTGCGGGTGGCGCAGGGAATGCTGAAGTCCGGCGTAAGGCCGGAATGGATGTGCCTGACCGCTTTGCCAGTTATTCCGCCGGATTTGCGGCCGATGGTGCAATTGGACGGCGGAAGATTCGCCACTTCGGATTTGAACGATTTGTACCGCAGGGTCATAAACCGCAATAACCGCTTAAAGCACCTGGTGGAGCTTAGCGCCCCGGAAGTCATTTGCCGCAACGAAAAGCGCATGTTGCAGGAAGCGGTTGACGCTTTGATAGACAACAGCATAAGGCACAGACAGGTGACAATCGCTTCAACCGGCCAAAAGCGCCAGCTTAAGTCCCTGGCGGACATGCTGAAAGGAAAACAAGGGAGATTCAGGCAGAATCTCTTGGGCAAGAGGGTGGATTATTCGGCCCGCTCGGTTATTGTCGTCGGCCCGGAGCTCAAGCTCAACCAATGCGGACTGCCCAAAAAAATGGCGCTGGAATTATTCAAGCCGTTTGTCATCAGGAAATTGATTGAGGCGGCTCTGGCGTACAATGTAAGGAGCGCGGCGCGGCTGATTGAGCAGGAAACAAGCGAAGTTTGGGACATTTTGGAAGATATTATCAAGGGCAAGGTGGTTTATTTGAACCGCGCGCCGACGCTCCACCGCTTGAGCATCCAGGCGTTTTATCCGATTTTGATTGAAGGCAAGGCGATTCAGGTCCATCCTTTGGTTTGCAAAGCGTTTAACGCCGATTTTGACGGTGACCAGATGGCGGTGCATTTGCCGCTTACGCCTGAAGCGCAAAAAGAGGGAACCGACATAATGCTTTCTTCCAAAAACCTCTTGAAGCCGGCAACCGGCGAGCCCATAGTTGTTCCTTCGCAGGATATTGTTCTTGGCTGTTATTATATGACACGCATTGCCGCCGGCGCCAAAGGCGAGGGGACGCGCTTTGTCGACGCGAAAGAAGCGATTTTAAATTATCAGATGGGCGCTGTTGATCTTAAGGCCGAAGTAAAACTGCGCAAAAATTTCAAAATAAACGCGATAAAAAAAGCGGATATCGCTGACCCGCTTCGCCAAGGCTCCCCGCCTAGACTCGGCGAGGCTGGCAGCGAGGCTAGGGAAAACGGCTTTATCAAAACCTCGGTCGGCAGAATTATTTTCAACCAGGCGCTGCCGAAAGAGCTGCGTTTTATCAACGAGACAATGGGTTCCAAAGCGTTAAAAGCCCTGATAGTGGATTCGCTTGAAAAAGTCGGCGAAGAGGAAACCGTTAAATTACTTGACCGGATTAAAAAACTCGGCTTTGAATATGTAACGCTGTCGGGTTTGAGCTGGGGTATGGACGATTTAGTGATACCGAAGGAAAAGCAGGCGATTTTGGAAGAGGCGAACAAAGAAGTGGCGGTTATTGAAGGCCAATACAACGAAGGGCTTTTGACCAATGAAGAGCGCAGGATGAAAACCATTGAGGTCTGGACCGACGCGAAAAACAAGGTTGCCGATTCCGTGAATAGAGCGCTTGACCCGAACGGCCCGGTTTATTCAATGATTGATTCGGGCGCGAGAAGCTCATGGGCGGTGGTTGCCCAGATGATGGGGATGAAAGGGCTTGTGGTTAATCCGGCAGGCGAAATTATGGAACTGCCGATAAAGCACAGCTTCAAAGAGGGCTTTGATGTTTTGGAATATTTTATTTCCACTCATGGAGCGAGAAAGGGTATGACTGATATCGCGCTAAGAACCTCCACTGCCGGCTACCTTACCAGGCGGCTGGTGGACGCGGCGCAGGATGTGATTATCAACGAGATTGACTGCCGCAGCAAACAAGGCATGGTCATAAACCGCGCTGACCCCGCGGATTTGGGCCGCGATTTTTCTTCGCGCGTTTACGGCAGAGTGGCGGCGGAAGATATCATGAATCCCAAAACCGGAAAAGTTCTGGTTCCCGCAGGAGAATTCATTTCCAAAAACAGCGCGAGAGACATTGAAAAAAACGTAAGCATTGATTCGGTAAAAGCGCGCTCGGTCATTCACTGCCACGCAAAGCGGGGAATCTGCCAGAAATGCTACGGATACGATTTGGGAAGGAATAAGCCTGTTGCCCTCGGTGAAGCGATTGGCATCGTGACCGCGCAGGCGATAGGAGAGCCGGGAACGCAGTTGACGATGAAAACATTTCATTCCGGAGGAGTCGCGGGAAGAGACATTACCCAAGGCCTGCCACGCGTGGAAGAAATTTTTGAAGCGCGCGTGCCAAAGGGCAAGGCGCTAATTTCCGAAGTTGACGGCGAAGTCGCGGCTATTGAAATAGCTCCTGCCAAAAAAATAATCAAAATTCGCGTAGCGGGGCAAGAAAAAAAGAAGCCAGTCAAATCCCGCAAGAAATCCGAGGCGGGACAGGCGGCAGCCAGCCGCGCTGAGGGGCAGTTTTACGATGTCAAAGAATACGAAATTGACCACGATATCGCTGTAAGCGCGGAAAAAGGCGCCAAAATTTCCAAAGGCCAGCGCCTGACAGAAGGGCATATTGATTTGCAGGAGCTGTTTCAGCTCGCGGGACAAGAAGCGGTGATAAATTATGTTATCGGCGATGTGCAGGAAATTTATATGGCGCAAGGCGAGAGCATCAACGACAAGCATGTGGAGCTTATCATCCGGCAGATGTTTTCACGGGTGCAGATTACTGATTCAGGCGATTCGGAACTTCTGCCTTCGGATGTGGTTGAGAAAAATTATTTTGACGAGATGAATGAAAAAGCGAAAAAGGAAGGCAAAAAACCGGCAAAAGCCGAGCCGCTGCTTTTGGGAATAACCAAAGCGTCGCTTTCAACCGAGAGCTTTTTGGCTGCCGCGTCTTTTCAGGAAACCGTGCGCGTGCTTATCGCCGCTTCGCTTTTCGGCAAAACCGATTATCTCAAAGGCCTGAAAGAAAATGTGATTATCGGCAAACTTATTCCAGCCGGGACAGGGTTTAGGAAGAGAGAGGAATAGGAATTTAGAGAAATTAAAAAACTGCTCCATTTTACGGGGCAGTTTTTTCAAGGTCGTAAATTGCGGTCGTGAATGATGCTTTATCTGTAGCACATATTGGTGTATAATAAATCAAAGCTAAGGGTAAATAAATCTATGCAATTAAAAAATCAAGCGATTATTGTTCCGGAAGAAAGAATAGAACACAAAATATTTTTTATTAGAGGCAAAAAAGTAATGTTTGATAAGGATTTAGCAGAACTTTATGGGGTTGAAACAAGAACGCTTAATCAGGCAGTTAGAAGAAATATAAAGCGTTTTCCGTCCGATTTTATGTTTCAGCTTGATAAAAAGGAGCTGGAGATTTGGCAATCACAGTTTTTAAGATCACAATTTGTGACCTTAAAGAGAGGCCAACATATTAAATATTCTCCTTACGTTTTTACTGAACAAGGCGTTGCAATGCTATCCAGTGTTTTGAATTGCGGACGGGCGATACAGGTGAATATCCAAATAATGCGGACATTCACCAAATTAAGAGAAATGATTGCGAGTAATCAGCAAATGCGGGTTAAGATTGAACAAATGGAGAAAAAATACGATAAGAAATTCAAGATTGTGTTCGATGCCTTAAGACAGTTTTTGGATGACGGGAGAGATGAGTCGGTAAGAAAAATAGGATTTAAAGCAGAAAAATCAAAAACTTAATGCGTACGCCATTGACATCTTTTAAATCCCATGTTAAGATTTCAATACAATAAGTAAATTTTATGTCCACAACCGAAATTGTGAGCACAATCAATCTTCAGGTTCCGCCTACAACCTCTTGTCATTAAGAGGTTAGTTTCGGTTTTACAGACATAAATTAAGCCTTTTCTAACCTCTTAGTGATAAGAGGTTTTTTGTTTATAGAAAAGGCTTTTTATTTACCTTAATTTAAAAACAAAAGAAAATAATCCGCCGTAGCATTCTTTATTAATTACGAATTTCTCGGCTTTCTGAATTTAAGAGAAATAAATGTCGGCAATGAGGGCGTAGGAGGGTTTGTTGCTCTTTTAAAATTTAATCGTCTGTAGATAACTGAAAATTCTTGCTATGGTTCGATTAGCGCTCACCATAACTAGCATAAAAATTCAGTTATTGGTATTTGCTATTGCGGCAATATCTTGAAATTTATCTTCTCTAATTCGCGCGAATAAGAGAATAGGCATAGAAGTTTTCAGATATTGCCGCAATAGCGGTAAAATAAAATGGAGGAAAATAAATGAGCACTAAAAAGAATAAAAAGATTGTAATAAAAATTGGAAGCCGTTGCATCGCTGACGGTTATGTCCACCCTACTACTGGACATTCATATGTAGATTGGGGTTTGTTGGAAAGAATAACAGGGGAAATAAAAAAGTTAAGAGATGAAGGATGGCAGGTTATTCTCGTGGTTTCCGGAGCAATAAATGCCGGAGCGCCTTATTGGAACTTTAAACAGTATTCTAATGAACCGTTAATGCGTAAAATTTCCGCATCTTTAGGCCAGGCGCTAATGATGAGATACTATGCAAGCGCTTTTGGATATATAGAAACTGATAACGAAACTAATCTTCCTTGTCAGATATTAGTGACCTATGACCAGCTGAAAAATCCAAAAATCGCTACTGCTCTTAAAGAAACGCTTAAGGGGATCATGGATGAAAGAATGATTCCAATAATCAATTACAACGATCCTCTTAGCGTCGCCGTCAAAGAAATCAAAATTTGGCAAAAGCTTAAAAATTTTGCGGCGAAACTATGCAGACAAGAAAGCGTCGGAGCAAAAACCAGTCGTTTTATCAGTGATTACAAGCTGGAAGAGGAGCTTTTCAAAGACAATGACTGCCTGGCGGCGATAATAGCAGTTTTACTTGAAGCTTCCCATCTATTGATTCTGACTGATAAGGTTGAAGGGTTAATGGATAATGGCGAATTGATCCGCTATGCTTCGCTGAAAGACATCGGAAGATACAAGGAAATTTGCGCCGGCAAAGGAGGAGAATTTAACACAGGAGGAATGCTGACAAAATTAATAGCGGCGGAGATTGTACTTTCGGAGGATATTACCGTTATAATCGGCAATATTAAGTACAATACTATTGATTTAATCAATAATGAAAAACCGCACACGAGGATTGAAAAATATTATAGAGTCCGCATGGTCAGTAAAAAGCTACCATGAAAGTATTCGATTGGTGAACAAAACAAAAATTCAGCGGTTCAAGAAAAACTTCTTAGCCGCCTTTTTATTGACAAAATCTGCATCTGTGCGAAGTCCTTAGTTTTGAAATTATAAACGCATAATTTTTCAGCGTTCCTTTTTGTTGCTCTACTTTTTATTATTTATTTTTAAAACTCCTTACTTTTCTTGCGGCTGCAAGATTTGTCAACTTTTTGAAATATCAATAATTTCTGCTCCAGCATAAGTTATTGATATTTTTTCTTTAGCGCTTGCATTAATCCCGAGTACTCGGGACCATGGC
>JAHIHE010000003.1 GCA_018899995.1 Patescibacteria group bacterium
ATTTTTTTTCTTTTCAGCGCTTCAATCACCAACCGCCTTACTTCTTCGCGAGGTTGGGACCCTCTTTTTTCTTCGTTTTCTTCCGCGTCATCATATTCGCTTCCGTTCATAAAAGTAATAAAACTATTTATTCGCTTCAAAAAAATCAATTACCTTTTGCGCTATTTGCGAGGGAGTATTGAATGACTTTACCCACCACCCTCTAACGCCAAAGCGTTTCCCTTGTTCAATGTCAATCGGCGAGGCCAAATTAGAGAGGACGACAATCGGAATTTTTTTTATTTCTTCCGGCTCGTTCCGCAATTCCTCCAAAAAGTCAAAGCCGTCTTTTTTTGGCATAACGATATCAAGCAAAACCAAATCCGGACGGAAAGACCTGATTTTTTCCATTCCTTCTTCGCCGTCAAAGGTGATTTCAACAATAAAATTATTGGCGTTTAGTTTCATTTTATATGTTTCGCCGATATCAACATCGTCTTCAACCAGTAAAATTTTTTTGCCTTTTTTGCTCCAGAACATAATATATGTATTGACCCGCCAAACTTTTGTCTCCCGATATATTAGTCGTCTCCAGTAATATTATTTATTATTTTGCCCTCTATTATGCGAGAATAAAAAGTTAGGCGGGTTAATTTAATTATAGCACGGCCGCAATAATCACAAAAGACCGCCTCGCTTTTTCTCGTCCAGCAGCCGATTCGCCAGACCATCCGCTTCCCGGTTTTTCTCCCGCGGGATATGGCTGAATTTTACAACATCAAAATCAAGGGAAAGGTTCCAGACCTTGATAAAAAGCGGAATTATCTTTTCGTCTCTGATTTTGTATTTATGATTGAGCTGGCGCACCACAAGTTCCGAATCCAAAAAACAGGAAATAGCCCGCGCTTTCCCGCTTCGCCGAGGCGAATACGAGGCGAGTATTTTTTTGGCTTCGGAGATGGCCATAATCAGCGCCTCGTACTCGGCCTGATTATTGGTTTTTTCTCCGAGAAGCGCGGATTTTTTATTTATAAGTTTTCCGCCGCGGTAAAAAATCGCCGCGGCCGCGGCAGGACCCGGATTGCCACGCGAAGCGCCATCGGTGTAAATGGTTAAAGTATCCATAATCATTTAAGTTTAATGTCTATAATTTTTAATCCCACCGCGTTGTTTCCATTCCAATCGTCGGGGATAATTTCCGCGGCGACGTCCACGGTTTTTCCGATATTTATTCCGCCGGACGGAGGAGTAAAACTCCTTGCCAGATTAAAGGCAATCGCGCCCAGAGTAGTTTTGTTCCGCCCGTCTTTTAAAATCAGCTTAAGGTGCTTGTTGCCGTTGCCAACCAGGCGCAATTTAGAAACGGACAAATTTTTAAGCAGAAAAACCGGCGGTTCGTTGTCTTCGCCAAAGGGCGCGAAAGAATTCAACAGCCGCAAGGTTTCAATGTTTACTTCTTCGGAATTTATTTCAGCGTCAATTTCAATTGTAGGAATTAACTTATCGGCAATTATTTCGGTTTCGGCGCGCTTAAGCAAGGTTTCGTAAAAAGCGGGAATTTTGTCCATTATGGCGGAGAACCCGGCAGCTCTGGCATGTCCGCCGAATTCCAGCAAATGCGGCTCCGCGGACATCAGCGCCTTTATCAGGTTAAACGACGCGTTGCTTCGACCCGAGCCAACGCATTTCGTCTTGCCTTGGTGATAAATTAGAGCGGGACGGTTATGCTCTTCGCTTATTTTCCCGGCCACCAGCCCCAAAAGGCCTATGGGCCATTCAGCCGAGCCCTCTAAAATTATTTTTTCCAATCTTTTCGCCGATAACCTGACTTTTACCTCGCTGATTATTTTTTCCGTCGCGCTTTGGCGCTCTTGGTTTCTCTTCTCCAGTTTTCGCGACAGTTCCGCGGCTTCTTTCGGGTCTTCGGTTATCAGCAGTTCGTAAGCGCTGTTGGCGTGGTCCATTCGTCCGGCCGCGTTAAGCCGGGGAACGATTTGAAAACTTACCTCTCTGGCGGTGATTAACGAATCATCGTTTATCCTGGAATTTTTTATCAGTGCCTTGAGCCCCGGCCGCCTTGTTTTTCCCAAAACCATCAGTCCGTATTTTGCCAGAGTGCGGTTTTCTCCTTTCAAAGAAACGCAATCGGCAATTGTTCCGAGGGCTACCAAATCCAAGAGCCATTTTTGAAAATTTTCCTTTTTTTCTCCTGCCCGCCGAAGCATCGGCGCAGGCGGGTCAGTTTGCGATGAGTTTTTTTCAAGCCCGCCTAATCCCGAGTCCCGAGTACTCGGGACGGGATTTTGTTGGGCAAGCAGCGCGGAGCAAAGCTTATAAGCAATGCCTGCGCCTGCCAGCTCTTTGAAGGGATAATTGTCGTTTTTTTGCCGTGGGTTGATTACCGCGTATGCTTTCGGAACTTCGTGCGAAATATAATGATGGTCGCTTATGATGGTTTCTATGCCCAAACCTTCGGCGAGTTTCACCTCTTTGGCGTTGGCGACTCCGCAGTCAACCGTGATTATCAGGTTAATTTTTTCTTCGGAGAATTTTTTTACGGCAGCTTCGTTCAGGCCGTATCCTTCCCGGCTGCGGTCCGGAATGTAGACCGACAGATTTTTTTCTTTGCCTCCGAGAAAAATCAGAGTTTTCATCAGAAGCGCCGTTGCCGTCACCCCATCGGCGTCATAGTCGCCGTAAATCAGAATTTTTTCTTCTCTTGATAGCGCGTCCAAAATCCGCGCTGCGGCTTTTTCCATGTCTTTCATTAAATACGGGTCGTGCAAATGTTTTTCGTAATCCGGATTTAAAAATTCCTCAATA
>JAHIHE010000020.1 GCA_018899995.1 Patescibacteria group bacterium
TAATGATTAAGCGGTTGGTTTTTAGTTTTATTGATTTCTATATCACTTTGATACATGGATGTATCATACTAAAGATACTATAGCACGGATTTAGAATAAATCAACTTGATTGTCTTTTAAAATTTTAATTTCTCGTTTTGCATCCGCGCATTATTTTTTCAACATATTCCTTCATTTCTTTTTCAAACCTTTCGCGGGAAAATTTTTGGGCGTGGCTCGCGATTACTTCTCTCTTGTAGCCGCTTTCTTTGTTTATAAATCGCCAGACCGCGTCGGCGATTAAAGTTGATATCGGGGTTTCAAAAAACTCGCCTGAAACCCCCTCAACGACGGATTCGCAAACCCCGCCTTTGCGGCAGGCGATTACCGGCGTTCCGGCCGCCATGGCTTCCACAGCCGTAATTCCAAAATCTTCTTCGCCGGAAAAAATTAAAGCGCGGGCGTTTGAATAATAGCGCGCCAAATCATCCGCCGCGATAAAACCCAGAAATTTTATATTTTTGTTCGCAATCCTTTCTAAATATTTTCTCTGGGACCCTTCTCCGATAATCACAAGCGGCAAATTCAGCTTGTTAAACGCTTCTATCGCCTGATCAACTTTTTTATACGGGCTTAACCGCGAAACAATCAAAAAATAGTTTTGCTCCTTAGTTTTGAGTTTTGAGTTTTGAGTTTTGAGTTTATTTACGTCCGCCGGCGGATAGATAACTTCCGAATCGCGGCCGTAAAATTTTTTAATCCTTCTCGCGACATTTTTTGAATTGGCGATAAAATAATCCACTCTGTCCGCCGCCGACCTGTCCCACAGCCGCAAATAATGAAGCAGAGGCAAAATAAATATTTTTTTTAAAATTCCGAAGTTGTTCTCGCGGCAATATTCGTAATACCAGTCCCACAAAAACCTGGTTGGCGTGTGGCAGTAAGAAATATGCACGGTTCTCGGCTTTACGATTATTCCTTTGGCAAAAGACGAGGACGAAGAAATCACCACATCAAAATCCCGCAAGTCAAGCGTTTCCGCCGCTATGGCGAGAAACGGCAGAAGAAATTTTTTTCTCTGGAGCAGAAATCGCGGGAATTTTTGCAGAAACGAGGCGCGGATATCCGCATTGGGAAAATATTTTCTTGCAAAATCTTCTTCGTAAAACAGGGTATAAACCGGCGCCTCGGGCCAAAGATTGCGCAAAGAAACAAGCGCTTGCTCCGCGCCGCCCCAATAAGTCAAAAAATCGTGAACAATGGCGATTTTCATTTTTTTAGGGTTTTGAACCGGCATAAATTATTCATCTATGATATTTTGCTTGATTTTATACGACTGCTTGTTCCGTATAATCACGCTTTGAATTATTCCCAACGACAACAGAGTCGCGAGAAGAGAGCTCCCGCCATAGCTTATAAGCGGCAAAGTCAGGCCGGTTACCGGCAAAAGGGAAATATTTGCCGCGATATTTATAAAAAAGCCGCTGAAAATCATAACCCCGATTCCAAAAATAAGCATCTTGCCGAAAGCGTCGTTAACTTTTTTTATAACCGAGAAAATCCTGCTGAAAATAAAAAGGAATATTAAAAACAGCAAGCCGATGCCCAAAAATCCGAATTCTTCCGCCAAAGCCGCGAAAATGAAGTCGGAATATTTTTCCGGCAAAAAATTCAGCTGGCTTTGCGTGCCGCGCGCGAATCCCTTGCCCAGCAATCCGCCCGAACCAACCGCTATTTTTGCCTGAATGACATTATAACCGCGGCCCAGGGGATCTTGCGCCGGATTTAAAAAGACCCAAATCCGCGCTTTCTGGTAGTCCTTCAACACGAAATTCCAGGAGCCGGCTGAAAAGACAAATGTGAAAACAACTATTGCCGCCAAGTGCTTGAATTTTGCTCCGGAAACAAACAGCATCAAAATCCATATCGCAAAAAAAACCGCAGCCATTCCTATATCCGGCTGAAGAAAAACAAGACCGATTAAAACCCCAGCGTAAACCGCGGAAAGCAATACATATCTAAGCTCTCCTGTGTTTCGGGTGGAAAAAAATTTCGCCAAAATTATCACTAAAATCAGCTTTACAAACTCCGATGGTTCTATGCTGAATCCTCCCAAATTCAGCCAGCTGTAAGCCCCCCTTATCTCGTAAGAAACGATTAGGGTAAGCCCAAGAATTAAAACCGCTATTACATACAATATTCCGCTGTATGTTTTCAGCGTCCGGTAATCAACGAGTGCCGCGCCAATCATAAGAGCAATTCCGATTGCCGAAAAAACAACCTGTTTTTGAAAATTGACGATTTTATCTGTGCCAAAAGAAGTGCTATAAATCACAGCTAAGCCGAAAAACGCCAGAATAATCACTCCTACAAACAAAAACCGGTCAATATCTTTTAAGAAATTTTTTATTGAATCAATATTCATTCCCCACTCTTTCTAATCCAAATTTTTGGAAAAATTAGAGCAATTTTGACCACGCCGACAACGCAAAAAGGCGAGTGACTATCGCCGCTGAAACTTTTCTTCCGTGCCGTAGCGCCGCATAAAATTCCGGGAATTAAAGATATTGGCCGTGGCTTTAAAATCCACAGACGAAACCATTCCTTTGGGCGGAGTGCTCCAAATTGAGCGGAAATAGCGCTCTTCGCCGCTAAACATCGCTCGCATGTCCAAAACATTCGCGCCCAATAATTCTCCGTCGGAATCCAGCAGAACAATCTTAATGTCAATCTTGTCAAAATCATAAGAGGTTTTGTTAACCAAAATTCCCGACGCCGCCACTGTGCCGCTTTTGTCTTCTGTAAGGCCGTACTGCCCGCCTTTTATCGGCAATGAAACCGAAGAAACGCCGCTGTAGTCCTCGTTAACACTGCGCCATTTTTCCTGCGTTAGTTTTATATCCAAGCCGCCGACTTCCGCGCCAATTTTTTGAGATGGAATAATGATATAATCATAACTATCCGGTAAAATATATGATTTTCCCGTCTTTGCTAAAATAAGCGCGCTGGCTTTATCTTTGACATTAATTTCATAATCAAATGATTCTATTCCCCAATACTTGTTTGGATTTATGATTTTAGCCGCTAAATCATAAGCGTCTACATCCGAAGCAACCGCTTTTACCCAAGCAACTTGGATATTTTGCGCATCTGACGGCAATGGCGCTGGAGGACATTCGCCCCCGCATACGCCCTCGCAGTCAATTCCTGTTTCGTCCTGATTTTGAATCCCGTCGCCGCAGCTCGGTAAGGTCGGAAAAACTTTTCCGTAAGTCCAATAAACAATTCCCATTGCTAAAAAAAGGTAAGCGGCGCCAAAAAATAATTGTCTAATAATTCTGCCAAAAGTGGTCATTGTGTTATATTAATGGTTTGGAGGTTTGACATTTGAGATTTGACATTTTGTCATATTATACCATAAATAAAAAAACTTGGAAGCTGAGTTCCAAGTATTACCGCCACAGGCAACCTTTTCTAAACCCACAAAGTAATTTATAGATTTGGAAAAATTGACACGAATTTTTAAAAGAGTATAATAGAAATATAATTTGAATAAATAAATGCTATGCTTGAAAATATTACTCTTACTAAAATTGAATATAAGCGGCTTCATCAAGCAGCAGAACGATATGAAATGCTCCGCAAAATTTTTGAATTGGATTTTTTTGCTCCGCCACCCACCACCGACACTCGCAAGATTATCAAAGAATTCCGCGCCACCGGCCTTTATAACGAAGCTTTTTTGAAAAGCTTGTCGCGAGGATTGAAAGAATCTCATTATTTTTCCAAAGCGCGCTCCCGCAATAAATAGAATTATGCCAATCTTATGAATATATTGCCTCTGTCAAAGCGGCTTTTAAAATATCTGGAAACACATAATCTCGCTGGACGATTTGAAAAGCAAAAGCGGATTTTTGAAACAAACCCTTTTCACCCAAGTCTGCATACGGAGATTTTGGAGCCAAGACATCTTAAGATCTACAGCTTCCGCATTAGCCGGCAATATCGCGCGATTTTCATTTATAGTGGTAACAGCGAAATTGAAATTGTTGACATTAATGATCATTATCAATAAATTTACTCGCGATACCTCTTGAAATTTCAAAGAACTTTTTCGGGCCTCGAATTTCTAAAATTCGGGGCTTTTTCAAATTCACCTTTACCCTATTAGGAGCGAAGCCTATCTAAGGGTTTTATAAAGATGGAGTTGAAAAAAATAAAAAAATTGACCGCTTTCGTTTCAAGTGCTACAGTATATTAATAATGATTGAATTATAATTTATGAACAAATTTTTAAAACTTACGCCCTTTAAATTTATCTTGACCATTATAATAACTATTATTCCTTTCATCGCAGAATTAATTTACGGTAGAAGTATAACGGTATATGAAAATGCCGTAAAAATACAGACTTCTTTTGGAGTAATGATTTTACATCAAATATCTAACATTATTTTGCTTCCGATTAGATTCGTTAATTCTTTGTTTTTGACACTACTCGGAAAAAATCTTCTCGTCTCAAGCGTTTTTCTTAATATCTTATTATTTCTGATCTATTTCGCGATTCTTTTAGCTGAAAGTTATATTTTAAGCTGTCTGTTTTCATTTATTATTGATAAAGCACAAAATTTCACCA
>JAHIHE010000021.1 GCA_018899995.1 Patescibacteria group bacterium
ATAATCGCCGTAACTTTTTCTTCGCTGATTATCAGAATCCAGCAGCTGATATTTTTAGCGGAGCGCTACGGAAGAAAAGTGGCAGTAGAGGGATATTCAATGAAAACAAACATTGAAATCGCGAAACAGCTTAATTACCTTGATGTAAAAAAAGGCACTTTAATCAAAATAGAAGACGCAAATAAATACCCCGATGATCGCGTTATTATCGTCGGCACCGGCGCGCAGGGCGAAAGCAATGCCATGCTGATGAAAATCGCCAACCACGAGCATCGCCATATCAGCGCGCACAAGGGCGACACTATTATATTTTCTTCTTCGGTCGTGCCGGGAAACGAGCGCACTGTGCAGGGGCTGAAAGACACGCTCTGCCGCCAAGGGGCGAGGATAGTGCATTATAAAATGATGGATGTCCACGCCGGCGGCCACGCCCACCGCGAAGATTTAAAAATGATAATCAATTTAACCAAGCCAAGGTTCTTTATTCCGATTCATGGAAATTATTATATGAGAAAACTGCACGCGGAGCTGGCTGAATCAATCGGCATCCCAAACCAAAACATCGTTCTGCCCGATAACGGCAGCATTATTGAACTAACCCTGAAAAACATACGCCAAAGCAAAGAAAAAGCTCCAACCAACTACATTATGGTGGACGGCTTGGGCGTGGGCGATGTCGGACAAGTGGTATTGCGCGACCGCCAGGCTATGGCAAAGGACGGAATATTCACGATAATCGTGATTATTGACAGCAAGACCAAAAAAATGCGGGAAAGCGTTGACATTATTTCGCGCGGATTCATCTATATGAAAGAGTCAACGGAACTGCTCAATGAAACAAGAAAAAAAGTGAAAGAAATCGTCAATGCCAAAATTCCGGCAGAAGGTCCGGTTAACTGGGCTTATGTGCGCAACAATATCCGCGACATTATCGGCGAATTCCTGTACAAAAAGACCCAGAGGCGGCCGATGATTCTGCCAGTAGTGATAGAGGTATAAAGGGACTTGCCCCGTTAGAAGTCCGAATTTGCTCTCAATATTTTCCAAGGTTTTCAAGCGCAAGCGGCTTTCGCCTTACGACACTCTTAAAGAGTGAGAATAATTTTAAGACTTCTAATGGGGCTTGACAAGAATTTATAAGGAGCTATAATGAGATTAAACATATGTTTTATCAAATCGCGGAAACTTGTTGCGCTTGTTCGTCTCTTTTGGAAAAGAGATTGATTTGATGTTGCGCGCGAGCCGTATTTGATAAACCGCACCAAACAGTCAATCTCTTTATCCTAAAAAGGGATTTTTTGTTTTAACAAATTATTTTAACAAATTATATGAGAAATATTTTAGATACCATCGGGAATACTCCTTTGGTAAAAATCGAGAAGCTAAATCCAAATCCAAAAGTTAACATCTTTGCTAAACTTGAAGGATTTAACCCAACGGGATCGGTAAAAGACAGGATTGCCCTATACATGATTGAAAAAGCCGAAAAAGACGGTATTTTAACCAGGGGCAAAACAATTATTGAGCCTACCAGTGGAAACACCGGAATAGGATTAGCCATGATTGCGGCTTTTAAAGGATATAAATTAAAAATTGTTATGCCGGAAACAATGAGTATTGAACGTCGGCAAATGATAAAGGTATTGGGAGCTGAGTTAATTTTGGTGAAAAAAGAAGAATGGCGAGATGGAGCGATTAAACTTACCATGGACTTAGTTAAAAAGAATAAAGATTTTGTGATGCTTAATCAATATGAGAATCTATCCAACGTAAAAGCCCATTACGAAGGCACGGCCAAAGAAATTATAGATGAGGTCAAAGGAAAAATTGATATTTTTGTAGCTGGAATTGGTACCGGAGGAACAATTACCGGGGCAGGCAAAAGATTAAAAAAGAATTATCCAAAAATAAAAATTATTGGCGTCCTTCCTAAACCAGGAGCTAATATTCAAGGATTAAAAAGTATAGAAGAGGGATATATTCCTCCTGTTTTGGATTTAAATATAATGGATGAAAAATTTATTATTGAAGATGAAGATGCTTTTTTAATGACAAAAAAATTGGCTCGAGAAGAAGGAATTTTTGTTGGTCCTAGTTCAGGAGCAGCAATGTATGCTGCCTTAAAAGTTGCTGAAAAATTAAAACAAGGAAATGTCGTGGTGATATTTCCGGATCGTGGCGAAAAATATTTAAGTATGCTAAAATAAGTTAAATTTATATCTAATTGCTAATCAATTTAGCCCCCTCCCCCTTGACAGAAAATTTGCTCTGTGTATAATGTCAGTAAACTCCACTTAAAATTTGTCTTTAACAAAGATTCCATCTCGTGTATAATAACCACTATAGTCAATAATATTTATGGAAACTATTTCCGAAGCAAAACTAATAAACTTGATTGCAAGCTCCGCAAACAACGGCTGGCATTGGCATGTTCCAACGATTTTCGTCGGGCATGCTTTTGTTTTAAAAAAAACATTGTGATAATATAAATATTTTCTGATATTTATCAGCCGCCCGGCGAAACCGGGCGGTTTTTTAATTGTTTCTAACTGCGCTTTGCGCAGGGAAACAATTAACCCCTCTCTAATTTTGCCAATCTTAACTAATTAAAACTTGAGGATTAAAAATCATTCTTTGGCTATCGCGGCGCAGTGGGCGAATAGCCCCGAGCCAAAAGCGAGTGCGCCGCCAAGAAAATAATCGCAAAATTAGAGAGGGGGTGATTGCAAGATCTATTTTGCTTTAAAACGGAATAGCGAAAATATTATCACTATGATACATCCATGTATCATAGTGGATAAAACAAGTTTTCGTTATTCCAAATAAATCAAAGCAGGAGGTGAAAAAATGGGCATCCATGGAATCCACGGCCACCGTGTTGGCGGCTGGATTGGCGTATGGTAAATAACCATCGCTAAACCAAACCGGTTCAGGGGTAAGTAAAATTTAAGTTTTTTAATTTTTACCCCTGAACCACCAAATTAAACAAGGAGGTATAAATGGAAGAAATTCCACAAGAATTCTGGAATCCATTTGATCCCACAAATGGTATTCCGCCGAATTAAAGCTAGAAGGTAAATTGGCAACCAACCTTTTTACCTTCTAAAATTACTTTTTATTCGAAGAGAGATAAAAAAATAAATAAAAAGATTAAAATAATATGCCGCAAAATGAAATATTAAAACTTGCCAAAAAATTAATTGCTTTTAAAACCATGACCGGCGATCAAAAACAAACCACCGCCTGTTTTAAATTTATCAAAAATTATTTCGCCGCCGAAATAAAATCCAAAAAAATAATCGTAAAAGAATATTCAAAAAATGGCTTATTGTCAATGGTTCTTTCAAACGCAATAACTCTTGATTACGACATTATCCTCAAGGGCCATATTGATGTCGTTGCCGCTGAGGAAAAAGATTTTATTCCGAAGATTAAAAATGGCACGGTTTGCGGCCGCGGCGCCGGAGATATGAAATCCCAGGTGGCGGCAATGATGGTTATTTTAAAAGAATTTGTATCAGCCGGCGCTGAAAAAATAATTGCCTTGATACTAACTTCCGACGAAGAAACCGGCGGCTATTCAGGCGCTAAATACTTAGTAGATGAAATTGGATATAAAGCCAAAATAGTTATTGACCCGGACGGCGGCAATAATTTTGCGTTGGATATAAAAGAAAAGGGGGTGTTTTGGTTTAAAATTACGGCGTTTGGAAAATCCAGCCACGGCTCGCGCCCATGGCTGGGAGAAAATGCTATCTTGAAATTAATGGCGTTTTACCAGGAGCTTGAAAAAATATTTCCTCCTCTTAAAAAAATAAAATCGTTATATCAAGAAGGTATTACCGTAAATCTCGGAAAAATTTCCGGCGGAAAAAGCATCAATGCGGTGCCGGACTCGGCTGAAATGTATCTTGACATCCGGTATTCGGAAAAATCCGACAAGCAAAGAATTATTAATGAAATGAAAATGCTGACTGAAAAATTTGAATTGAATTTTAAAATAACAGACGATGCGGAAATATTTGAAACGGATCCAAATAATTCTTATATTCAGAGCTTCAAGTCTGTCGCCAAAAAAATTATTGCCCGAAAAGTAAAAATCATAAAATCCACCGGTGCGGGAGATAACAGATTTTTCTCCACCAAAGGCATGCCAGTAATCATCTTGGGGCCGAATTTCGGCGGCGAGCACGGACCAAATGAGTGGGTGGAAATAAAAAGTTTAGAAAGGTTCTATCAAATCTTAAAAGAATTTATAGAACAAATTGATTAAATCTATAAATCCAGTATAATTAGCATATAATTACAAACATATGATAAAACAAGAAAACAACCGCGTTTTCAGCGCGATTCAGCCCACTGGCGAGCTTCATATTGGCAATTATCTCGGAGCTTTAAAAAATTTCGTGGAACTGCAAAATAAATATGAATGTTTCTTTTTTATTGCCGATTATCATTCAATAACCGAGGATTATAATCCGGAGGAAAAATCAAAAGAAATTTTGGATTTG
>JAHIHE010000022.1 GCA_018899995.1 Patescibacteria group bacterium
ATAGTTGCTGAAAAGGGTAAGATATATAATTCTGCTAAAAAAGCCAAAAAGCATATTAAAAACTTATAAAGTTCGAATTTAAACAAAAATCAAAATGGATATTACAGCGGCTGGTTTAATAATTTAAGAAGCGGGGGATTTATTTTTGTAGGACAAAAATAAAATTATACGATTTATATGTTCAAGAATAAAAAGAAAATAATATTTTTTGACGGCGATGGAACTATTTGGTATCCGCAATCAAGCAAGCGTAAAAAAGCGCCGCATTGGATATATTCCGATAAAAATATCGGCGACAATTATCTCGAGCATTTAATACTAACGCCATCGGCTTTGGTATTATTGAAAAAGTTAAAGAAACTGGGAATTATACTTATTTTGCTTTCGACATATCCGCATTTTCCCAAAGAGGCGGATATTCTTCAGAAGGCAAAGATCAAACATTTTAAATTAGAGGAAATTTTTGACGATTTTTATACTTCACGGAATAAACAGGAAGGAAAAGGCGAGGCGATCGTAAGAATTTTGCGAAAAAAACATATTCTTAAATCTCAAGCGCTAATGGTGGGCGATAGTTATCGATTTGATTATTTATCAGCCAAGAGAGTCGGCGTGGACGCGTTGCTTATAAAATCCGAATATATGAAGCATCCGCCAAGGGGGAAAAAGATACAAAAAACCATTAGTGGATTAAAAGATTTAGTTGGTATTTTAAGTAATAAAAATATTTTTATAAAATGAATAAAAAACTAATTGTAATAAATGGAACAATGGGCGTGGGAAAAAGTTCTATTTCGTCAAAACTAAGCAAGGAATTAGAAAATTCAGTTTTACTGGATGGTGATTGGTGTTGGATGATGAATCCTTGGAAAGTTACGGAAGAAAATAAAAAGATGGTTGAAGAAAATATAATCTTTTTACTCAACCAGTTTCTTAAAAATAGTTTATTTAATCATGTTATTTTTACTTGGGTTATGCACGATGAAAATATTTGGCACCGTCTTCATAAAAATCTTAAAACTAAAAATATATCCATAGTTCGTTTTTCGTTAATATGCGAATCCGAACAATTAAAAAAACAGATGAAGAAAGACAAGAGAACTGAAGAAAATATTGCTGAGGCTATTAAAAGAATTCCAATGTATGAACATCAGGATACGATTAAAATTAATACCACAAATAAGTCGGTAGGTGGTATAGTGAATGAGATAAAATTAATAATTATTCAAAAATAGTATTTTGGATTTTAAAAAACAATATACATAAATATCAAATATTAAACCAATGTCTTTTTTCAAAATCTTAAAAAAATCAAAGAAATTTAACGCTGGGAAAATAGTGGTTGGGATTGTTTGACACAAATCGGCAAAAGTTGTATCATTTCAGTAGATTATTAAATATAATAACTTAATGAAATACCAAGATTTTTATAAAACAATTAAAAAACCTTATTTCAGCCGTTTGGATATCTCCATAATGGGGCTGACGGTTTATAATTATCAAATTTCTTTATGGGTTAAAAAAGGTTATATTGAAAGAATAAAAAGGGGATTGTATATATTCTCGGAAAGAAGAAATGAATTATCGCCGGAAGAAATGTCTTTTTTGATTTATGAGCCAAGCTATATTAGCCTTGAATTTGCCATGAGCCATTACGGTTTTATTCCGGAAATGGTTTATGCCATTACCGCTATTAGTACTAAAACTACGAGGAAATTTGCCAATAAATTCGGGAGATTTATTTATCGGAGCGTGAAATCTTCGCTTTTTTTCGGTTACTTTGTTATGGAAACAAAAAACGGAAAATATCTTATGGCCGAGCCGGAAAAAGCCATCCTTGATTATATATATCTAAATTTAAGCCATATTAATTCTAAGGAATATATTGAAGAAATGCGGATAAATCGCGAAATGATAAAAAAAACCGTTAATCGCAAAAAACTTGAATTTTACGCGGAAAAATTTGAATCTGAAAAAATGCGGAAAATAATAAAAAATATTTTAAATTAATTATGTTAACACTATCTCAAGTGAGCCAAATTTATAATTCGGATATAGCTGAAAAGTATCCTAAAAATATCTTAGTGGAATATTTGCAATGCGAGATTTTGGATTCTATTTTTAAGGAAAAAGAAAGCGGACAGCTGAGTTTTATGGGAGGCACAGCTATTCGCATAGTTTATAACGGAAATAGATTTTCGGAAGATTTGGATTTTGATAATTTTGGATTATCGTTTTCGGTTTTTAAAAAACTTTTGGAAAAAGCGGCGCGGGATATGTCAGCTAAGGGATTTAAGACGGAATTTCGTTTTGTGGAAAAAGGAGCGTTCCATTGTTTTATTAAATTTCCCGATATTCTTTATAATGAAAAGTTAAGCGGTTACAAGCAGGAAAAGATATTGGTAAGAATTGATACGGTTAAAAAGAAGAATAACCAAAAGCCGAATTTATATGCTCTGAATAAATTTGATATATACAGAAATATTATCGTTAATTCGCCGGATATTTTGTTGTCTCAAAAATTGATGGCGATTTTGGGGAGAAAAAGAGAAAAAGGCAGGGATTTTTACGATGTAAGTTATTTGTACGGCTTTACTCGGCCGAATTTTGAATATATAAAAAATGAATTGCGAATGGAAGAGAAAAAGTTTGCGGAAAAACTTTTGGAAAAATGCGATAGTTTGGATTTTTCGAAACTTGCCAAAGATATTGAGCCGTTTTTGGAAAAGCCGGATCAAGAGCAAAGAGTAATCGGTTTTAGGGATTTTATTATTCAGAAATTAAAGAGAAAAGAATGAAAATAAAAATAGAAATTTATTATGTTTTTTAAAATTCTTAAAAAATCAAAGAAAACTAAAGCGAGGTGGGGGAAAATATATACTGCTCGCGGAGCGATTAATACTCC
>JAHIHE010000023.1 GCA_018899995.1 Patescibacteria group bacterium
TGTTAAATAAATCTACCTCCTTAAAAGTAGTTTCCAGCAATGAATCTTTTAAGTTAAAAGTAACACCAAATTTTTCTATATAATTTTTAATTTCTGGGTTTATATCCCATACCGTAATTTGATTTGGTTTTAATAATTTTTTTCCCGAAACAACGGATATAAAAGCTCCATCGCCGCCGCAAGGTTCAAGCAGGGTGGCACGTTCGTTTAAATCAGACAACAAACCAAGCATATATTCTACAATATGTTGTGGAGTATAAAATGCGCCTAAATCTTTTTTATTCATAACTACTTTGTTAAATCATCTATATCTAACGCTTTGGTGGTTTTTGATAATGTTTCAATAGTTGATTCTTATATTCCGCCTGATTCAATTATCCGAGATAAAACCTTGGGATTGGAAATATTTAGCTTATTTTTTAAGTATACCAAAATCTCCCAATAAATCAAATAAAAAAAACCGCCCCCACATAAGGAGGGCGGTTCTCTGTTCGCAATTTACTTACACGCGCGATACGCCTGTGGCTGACGGGCCTTTTTCGCCCTGAACAACCTCGAAAGTGACTTTATCGCCAACCTTCAACTGGTCAAATGTCACGCCGACCAATTCTTTGGAGTGAAAAAACAGATCCTTTGCTTCGCCTTCGCGAGAAATGAATCCGAATCCTCTTTCCGTAAGAGTCTTGATAGTTCCTTCCATATGATTCTTTGCAATTATTATTTGTTATTATCTACAATGGGAAACTCGACTATTTTTCCGCTTCTTATCTTATCTCTTAAGTATGATGTATAAATCATATTGTGTCAAGGAGCCGCGCCATGCCAACTGCGAATTTTTTTATAAATTTCTTATTCTCCTATTCCCTCCTACGGCGGGCAGGCGCGCGAATTAGAGATAACACAAAAAATACTTTTGCAAAACAAACAAAAAAAGAGCTTTTTTGGGGGGCTAAAATTAATTCTACTCCTCAACCAATTCTATTGAAAATCCATTAGGGTCTGTAATAAAAGCAACTACTGAAAATTTATGCTATAGCAATAAAATTCAGTCGAACTATTCATTAATTTCTACCCGATAAACTCAACTGCTTTATTTATCCATTGCTCAAACATATCGGGCCGTTCCAAATCATGACCCCCGCCTTTGACAATAATTTCGTTTTTGAATTTAACATTTAAGCTCTCCAAGGGAACTTTATCGTCTTCACTCCCGTGAATATGTAAAACATTTTGATTATTTTTAAAATAACTCGAATAATCTTTGTCTTTATTCTCCAGAAAATAAGCCGAACAAATATAGTTGGACTTTGTCATTTTATCAGTTCGTAGACAATCTTCCTGAAACCGCTTCTCGTCCAGATAATTTTTAAAATTGCTCCAATTGATTTTGATATGGGGATTTTGTTTTTCCATAGCTGAAACCGTGAACCAATATCTTAATAAATCTTTTTGATTCAAAGCCGGCGATAATAATACAATTTTCTTGAAATTTATATTATTTAACAAACTTCCGATCGCGCAAGCTGATAAACTATGGCAGATTAAGGAAATATCTTTAACTCCGGACTCTTTTCTTAAAAAATCAGCGGCACTTTGGATATCACCGCTTATTCTCCCAACGGTTGTTTTTGAAAAATCACCGTCAGACAAACCGCAACCGGTATAATCAAATCGCAAAGAAATAATATTGTTTTTTGCCAATTCGTCGGCTGTGGCTTTGAATTTTTTTTCGGTAGTGGTTGATCTTTCAAATCCTCCGCACATCAAAACTGCCTTCCTGCTGTTGCCGTTTGATAATAAAATGCCTCTTAATAAATTACCGGTTTTATTTTGAAATTCTATGAGTTTTGTTTGACGCATAGTTTTATTTAGCTGTCTGTTTTGAGCAAAATCTTTACCCTTAAGTTTATGAAATAAATTTTTTTGGGGCGAATTTTTTCCGCGAAAATTCAGACGCTGACTTTTGATAATTTTCGCTCGGCGCTGACGACTATTCCGCCAAAACATTTTTTGCCTTTTTTGCTTTCGTTTTGAATATACTTATACAAGCCGTCAATTTTTGGACCGGCAACTTGTTTGGTCAATCCGACTTTCGTATATTAACAAAATGCCGAGTCATAATTTCACCTTCTCTTTATTTGGAAAGTGCAAAATTTTCTCCATTGTTTAAAAGATAAAGCAAAAGTATTTTTTTGTCAATACTTTTCTTGCGACCACAAGATTTGTCAAGAATCTCAAATTTGTAAAAAGCAATAATATAGAGTGCAATATGCATCTGAACTTATACACACTAACCATAAAAATTATTTGCTTAAATCCATTATTTTGATAAAATGGAAACAGATTAAATCTTATTTTCGCTTTATGGATTTTACCCATCTCCATGTGCATACTCACTATAGCTTGCTTGACGGCATGATTAAAATTGACGAACTGCTGGAGCGCGCCAAAAAGCTGGGAATGAACTCAGTGGCGATAACAGACCATGGAGCGCTCTACGGCGTAATTGAATTCTACGAAAAAGCGCTCGCTCGCGGCATTAAGCCGATTATCGGCATGGAAGCGTATGTGGCAAAAACAAAACTTTCAAATAAAGAAGCGAAAATAGACGATGTTCGCTATCATCTGGTTTTGCTGGCTAAAAACGACGAGGGGTATAAAAATTTAATTAAGCTAAGTTCTGTCGCCCATATTGAGGGTTTTTATTACCGGCCGCGGATTGACAAAGAAGCGCTGAAAAAATATTCCAACGGATTAATCGGCTTATCCGCCTGCCTCCGCGGAGAAATCAGCCGGGCGATTATCGGAAACGATTTGGAAAAAGCGGAAAAAATCGCCAAAGAATACCAAGGAATTTTTGGGCCGGATAATTTTTATCTGGAGATAGAGCCGCATTTTAACATAAAAGAGCAAAAAATAGTCAATGACGCGCTGATTAAACTGTCTAAAAAGCTGAAAATCCCGCTTGTGGCCACCAACGATGTGCATTATTTGCTGCCCGAGGACGCTGAAGCGCAAGACACTTTGCTTTGCATACAGACAAACCGAAAAGTAAGCGAAAAGGACCGCCTGACTATGCTTGGAAACGACTTTTCCTTCAAGTCCGCGGAAAAAATGTCCGAGGCGTTCGCGGATATTCCGGAAGCGATTGAAAACACAAAAAAAATTGAATCAATGTGCAATTTGTTCATTGATCTCGGCAAACGTCATTTTCCCCATTATCCGCTTCCGGAAAATTATAACCCGGATAAATATTTGGAGGACTTAACCTACAATGGCTTGGCGAAAAAATCCGGAATAAAAATTGCTGGTGAAAATGATCTTAAAAGATATAAGGAGGCCGTTGAGCCGGAATTAAAGAAAAGAATTGAATACGAACTAAGTGTTATAAACGCCAAGGGGTACGCGGAATATTTTTTGATCGTCGCGGACTTTGTCAATTGGGCCAAAAACCAGGGAATCATTTCCGCGACCAGGGGTTCTGCCGCAGGATGTTTTGTTTCATACTGCTTGGGAATCACCGCTATAAATCCCCTTGATTACAATCTGCCTTTTGAAAGATTTTTAAACCCGTTTCGGCCTTCGCCGCCGGATATTGACATGGATTTTGCCGACGACAAGCGCGATAAAGTAATTGAATATGTTACCGAAAAATACGGCAAAAGCCGTGTGGCGAACATTGTCACTTTCGGGACGATGGCCGCAAGAGCTTCGGTGCGCGATGTGGCGCGCGCCCTGGATATTCCCTATTCCAAAGCCGACATAATCGCAAAAATGATTCCTTTTGGCAGCCAAGGTTTCCCGATGACGATAGCGCAGGCGAAAAAAACCAGCCCGGATTTTGAAAGAGCGTATAAAAACGATTCTGAAACAAAAAAAATACTGGACCTGGCTGAAAAATTGGAAGGCGGAGCGAGGCACGCCTCGGTTCATGCCGCCGGAGTGGTTATCACCCCGACCGAGCTCACTAATTATCTTCCTCTGCAAAAAGAACCGAGCGGCGAAAAAATCATAACGCAGTTTGAAATGGGCGCGGTAGAAAAAGTCGGATTGGTAAAAATAGATTTTTTAGGAATCAGAAACTTGTCCATATTGGGCAACGCGGTAAAAATCGCGGAAAAAACAAAAAACATAAAGGTTGATTTGCAAAATATTCCGCTTGACGACAAAAAAACATTTGAACTCCTGGCTGGCGGACAAACAATGGGGGTCTTTCAGCTCGGCGGTTCGGGAATGACGCGGTACCTCAAAGAACTGAAGCCGACGACTATTTTTGACATTATGGCGATGGTCGCGCTTTTCAGGCCGGGTCCGATGAATTCAATCCCGGAGTTTATTCGCCGGAAGCATAACCCGTCATTGATAACTTACCTTGATCCGCGGATGAAAGAAATTTTAAAAATGTCTTACGGAATCATCACTTACCAAGACGATGTGCTTTTGATTGCCATTAACATCGCCGGATACTCGTGGGAAGAAGCCGACAAATTGCGCAAGGCAATGGGCAAAAAAATACCCGAAGAAATGGCGCGGCAAAAAGCAAAATTTATCAATGGCGCCATAAAAAATGGCATTAGCGCTAAAAAAGCCAACGAGCTTTTCATGCTTATTGAGCCGTTTGCCGCATACGGATTTAATAAAGCGCACGCGGCAAGCTATGCGAATGTCGCATACCAGACGGCCTATATGAAAGCGAATTTTCCGGCAGAATTTATGGCGGCGGTGATGACCGCGGAATCGGGCGATACCGAAAAAATCGCCGAAGCCGTGGAAGAATGCAAAAATTTAAAAATCAAAGTTTTGCCGCCCGACATCAACGAAAGCTTGAAAAACTTCACTTATATTGACGATAAAACCATCCGCTTCGGGCTTTTGGCAATTAAAAATATCGGCGAAAAATTCGTTGAAAATCTGGTGGCGGAAAGAAAAACCAACGGACCGTTTACCGGGCTGGAAGATCTGATTACCAGAATAGCTCCGCACGAACTTAACAAAAAGGCGCTGGAGAGTCTGGCTAAAGCAGGCGCGCTTGACAAGTTTGCCAAACGGCACGCCATTGTTGAAAACATAGAAGCGATACTTGAATACGGCAGGCAGGCGCATAAAAATAAATTAGGCCGCCAGGAAAATTTATTCGGCCGGACCGCGTCGTTTGCAGGCGGCCTAAAACTGCCTGATCGCTCCGATTCGCACGCTGACAAAGGCGATTATTTAAAATGGGAAAAAGAACTGTTGGGGCTCTATGTTTCCGGACACCCCCTTTCTGATTACCGGGATTATTTGGCAAAATTCTTCACTCCTATCCGCGAACTGTCAAACAAAAAAGAGGGCACGGAAGTAAAAGTCGGCGCCATAATTAACAAAATAAAAAAATTTGTCGCTAAAAACAACAAGATAATGATTTTTGCCGAATTGGAGGATTATACCGGAAAAGCCGAAGCGGTGGTATTCGCCAAAGCGCTGGAAAATAATCAGGATGTGTGGCAGGAAAATAATATTATAGCGGTAAAAGGGAAAGTGAATTTTCGCGACAAAAGCCCGAAAATCTTGGTCAATGAAGCAAAAAAAATCTCGGAAAAAGAAATTAACCCGCTTCGCCGAAGCTCCAGCGAGGCGAGCAAAGCGCCGGATAATAATGAAATAAACCCCCACACCGCGGGCTTACGCACGGGGCGTTCTGGTGCGGGGGTAAATAAAGTTATTATTAGCATTAATAATGTTTCTGACAAACAAAAAATGCGGGACTTAAAGACCTTGCTTGCGAACCAGAAAAAAGGAACGACTGAGGTGATTTTAAATCTGGCATCCCCTGCCGGCGTAAAAACCATCAAAACTCCGTACCGGATAAACTGCGATTCTTCGTTTGTGGCAATATTGAAAAAAATGGCGGGAAGAGATAAGGTGAGGGTGGAATAAAAGCAAAAAAAACGGCGAAATTGTTATTTCACCGGCCGCAAAATTGCGACTTAAATATTTTATTTTCCAAATAATACACGCCTTGTGTTATCTGCAAGATCGCCAATAACCCAGCCTTTTGCCAAAAGATCTTCTACTATTATTTTAACGCCCTCTTTCGTTGTGTTTTCATCGGCAGGATTGATTTGTAGAAGAGTTACGCTTTTTTCGACTTCCTCTGGTTCTGAAATTCTTACTGCAGTCATCATTACTTTGTGTACTGTAAAGTTAAGATTGCTGCCTTTTATATAAATAATAGTTCCTATTGGCGGAACTTCCGGTACAAGTCCTTTATTGCTAATTTCTAACCATTTCCTGCTACCAATTTCAGGTTGAATTAATATTCTAAAGTTCATTTTTACCACGATTTTTCCTCCTTAATTTAATTTCCTCCATATTTCCTGTTTGATAATATGGCGATTACTTAAAACCTGCTAAAACAGCCGTTAAATAATCGCCATAATATCGTTTTTTTGAAAGAACAATTACGATATTTCATTATAAACTGCTTTTTGGGAGATGTCAAGGGGCCATGTGGTCACATTTGACACTATTTCCAAAATCGCCTATTATATGCTTAGAAACGATTGGGAGGCATACCAAGCCTTTGCCTTTTTACAGAAGGACCAAACTATTCAGTTTGTCATTGCGAGGAGACCAGCAGGGCGACGAAGCAATCTCGTGCCTAATAGAAAGTATGGGATTGCCGCGCTTTTCGCCGGCTGGACGAAAAGCTCGCAATGACATAATCGAAACTAGTTTGGCTAAGTTTCTAGACAATTTGAGAGATATAAACACAGGTGGAACCGCGCAAATTAACTTAAAACTTATAACCAATAACTTATAACATTTTTGTTATCAGTTATGAGTTATTTGTTATCGGTTATTTTACGCCCTGAAGTGCTAATTTAATAGTGCTTTTTTTATTAACTATTATAAACCGATACAATTTTCAAATATCAATTCTCAATTTTCAATCAATAATCCAATTAATCAATTTTCAATTGAAAATTTAAACATTGAAAATTCATTGAAAATTGGTGCTTGAAAATTGGTAATTAATAACAAATTTAATTTTATAAATAACTTTTATGAACAAAAACCAATCTGTAAAAAAAGATAATTTTAATATTGAAATCTCCCGCCATTCTCTCTCACACATCCTCGCCACCGCAGTGCTTGAAATGTTTCCCGAGGCGAAATTTGGCGTTGGTCCGGCAATTGAAAACGGATTTTATTATGATTTTGGCCTGCCACGCACTTTGATTCCTGAAGATCTACCGATACTGGAAGAAAAAATGAGAAAAATCATAAAACAAAATCTCTCGCTTGAAAAACGGGAAATTACTCATAAAGAAGCAGTGGAGCATTTCAACAAAGCCAAACAAAAATACAAGGTGGAAATATTGGCTACCGAGGCAAAAGAAAAGTTCGTTTCCGTTTACAAAACAGGCGCGTTTGTTGACCTTTGTCGCGGACCGCATATTGATTCTGCCGGCGAAATTGACTCGCAAAGTTTCAAGCTGACAAAAATCGCCGGCGCTTATTGGCGGGGTGATGAAAAAAATAAGATGCTGCAGCGAATTTACGGCGTGGCTTTCAATACCCCGAAAGAGTTGAATGATTATTTAAGACAGCAGGAAGAAGCTGAAAAAAGAGACCACAGAAAGTTGGGAAAGGAATTGGATTTGTTCACATTTTCAGATTTAGTAGGTTCAGGACTTCCTTTGTATACGCCAAAAGGAGTTGTGATTATTGACGAATTAAAAAAACATATTGAAAAAATCTGCGCAAAATACGGATTTAAAAAAGTGATGACACCGCATCTGGCAAAAATAGATTTATTTAAATTGTCAGGTCATGCAGGAAAATTCAACAAGGAATTATTTCATGTCTCTTCTTCGCAAGGACACGATTTTGTAATGAAACCTGTTCAATGTCCGCATCAAGCGCAAATTTACGCCTCAAAACAACGATCTTATCGCGATTTGCCTATACGATATATGGAATCAGAAAAGCAATATAGAGCTGAAAAATCTGGCGAAGTTGGCGGACTAAATAGAGTATATGCAATCACTGTTGAAGATGGACATTCTTTTTGCAGAGTGGAACAAGTGAAAGAAGAAATAATAAATATGGTAAATATAATTAAAAATTTTTATAGCGTCATAGGTTTATGGGGAAACCATTGGGTATCTCTTTCTGTAAGAGATTATAAACATCCAGAAAAATATATCGGCGATCCAAAAGACTGGGATAAGTGTGAAAAAATGTTAGAGGAAATTTCAAAAGAAATGGAACTGGACGCTAAAAAAATTGAAGGCGAAGCGGCTGTTTATGGTCCTAAGTTAGATTTTATGTTTAAGGATGCAGTGGGAAAAGAAATTCAAATTCCAACCGTCCAACTTGATTTTGCGATGCCGAAAAGATTTAATTTGGTTTATACGAACGAAAGGGGGAAGGAAGAATTTGTAGTTATGGTTCATCGCGCGATCTTAGGTTCTTATGAAAGATTTTTAGCTTTAATGATTGAGCATTTTGCAGGAGCTTTTCCACTCTGGCTTTCTCCAGTACAGGCAAAAATTCTTCCAATTTCAACCGAAAAACATCTTGAATACGCTAAAAAAATATACGAGGAATTTTTAGCCAGCGACATACGGGCCGAACTTGACGAAAGCAACGAAACACTCGGCAAAAAAATTCGCGCAGGAGAGCTTCAGAAAATCCCCTATCTTTTGATTGTCGGAGATAAAGAAATGAAAGAAAATACAGTTAGAGTCAGACAAAGGGGAAAAGGAGACATTGGAGAAATGAACTTGACAAAATTTTTGGAAAGGATTAAAATGGAGATAGAAAATAAAAAATCCAAATAACAAAAGCCAAATGTCAGTTCAGTGTCAAATGACTAAATGCCAAAAATAAGTTTTGAAATTTGGGTATAGGATTTCATTTGACATTTGAGCTTTGGCATTTGACATTTTAAAATTATGTCTAACCCAACCAAACTTTTAATAATAGCCGTAGGTTTAGCTTTATTTCTCGGACCCGCGATTATTTCAGCTCAAGACATTACTGAGGCGGTAAATCTTGATGAAAATATTCAAGCTAGTGATTTAGGAATCGGAGAACCAACAATTTTGCCCGACAATCCGCTTTATTTCTTAAAAAATTGGGGAAGAGGAATTCAGAGTTTTTTCACCTTTAATCCAATCGCCAAAGCTGAATTAAAAGAAAAATTTGCCAATGAAAAATTGCTTGAATTGAAAAAAACAATTGAGCAAAAAAAGAATCAGGAAGTAATTAAAAAGGCGGCTGAAAATTATCAGCAAGGGGTAGAAAGAGTAAAAGAGCAGGTTAAAAAAATAAAAGAAAAGGCAAAAGAAAATCCGAAGGTGGATAGTTTCTTGAATAAATTCATTCACCAGCAAACTTTGCACCAGAAACTTCTCCAAAAACTTGAAACTCAGGTTCCGCCGGAAGCATTGGGGAAAATAAAAGAAGCGAGAGAAGCGCATCTGGAAAGATTCCATGATGTTATGCTCAAACTTGAAGACCGAGCAGAAGTAATCACTGAAAAATTAGATAAAATTCTGGAAGAACAGAAAGGAAGCGGATTTAAAGAATTCAAGAATTTGGAAGTTTTGAAAAACTTGGAAGAAAAAGTCCCGGAGCAGGCAAAAGAAGCAATACAAAGAGCGCAGGAAAATGCTCTAAAGCGTCTCCATGGAAATCTGGAAAAGATGTCCTCAGAAGGTCAGGAAAAATTCAACAATTACGTGGAAAAAATTTCCGGAGCAAAAGAAAAACATCTGGAAATTATTGAAAACCTCAAATTAACGCAAACAATAACTCCGGGAATGAGCGGAATTGAATTAAAAGAAAAATTAGGAGAAGGAGCGGTAAAACTCTTGGAAAGAATGGAAAAGAAATTAGAAAAGGAAGGAAAATCAGAAAATATTGACGTTCGCTCTCGCTGTCCGCAATGGGCCGCGCCCGGACCAAACTTCTGTCTGAATGGAAGAATCATTGTTGAAAAAGATTCAGCAGGTTGTTTTTCTCCGCCCAAATGTATAATTCCGGGCGATATAGTATGCGAAAGTTCCATTACCTGTGAGGTAGGTTACGAGTCATACAATACCGGCGAGAGAAATAATCAAGGCTGTCCTATCAAAAAATGCATAAAAGCGGGAACAGATATTATTCCTCCTGCTACAGGCATTATTCCTCCTTCTACGGGCGTTGGTCGTGCTTGCATTGAAATATGGAAACCGGTTTGCGGCAAAAATGGAAAAACCTATTCTAATGAATGTTTTGCCAAAGCGGCCGGAATGGAAATAGAAGATAAGGGAATTTGTAAGGAAAGTAAATGTCCTGAAATTAAATGCGTCAGGGACCCTTGTCCCGGGGAACATCTTCCTAATTCAACTGGTTGTATAAATTGCGCCAGTCCTTGTAATGTTCCGTCTTTGCCAAATGAGACGCCGTCTTTGCCAAATAAACCAACTCAACCGGGATTCTGTATTCAGGTCATTGCGCCAGCTATAAGTCCGGAAGGGATTTGTAAAGAATTTCCGACTCCTTGCGATGTGCCAGCCGGTTGGAAAAAGGTTCAGAAATGCCCCGAAGTTCCATCTGTTGGAGTTCCACCGGCTACTGAACCCCTTACTGAGAATGGTTGTTGTACTCCTTGCGATAGGGTATGTAATTTGGAATCAGTAGTGGGATGTAAACGAGCAGTTGAAAATGGAATCTGTGAAGGTTGGAAAGTTCCTTGTCCTTGCCCCTAAATTAATTCTTTCCTTGGGGAACCTCTAAAAACCCGCAAAAAGCGGGTTTTTGGGTTGAAAAAAAATAAAATTTTTGTTAAAATAAGCTTATGAAATATCATATCATCACCTACGGCTGCCAGATGAACAAGTCGGACAGCGAACGAATCGCGGCGATTTTGGATTCAATCGGCTGCATGCCGGCGGCTTCTCAAAAAGAAGCTGGTTTGTTATTGGTTAATTCTTGTTCGGTCCGGCAATCAGCAATCAACCGAATTTATGGCGTACTTAAAAACCTCAAATCCGCCTCAACAGCTGACTTGCCGAAGAGGCGAGAAATTAAAACTATATTAACTGGCTGTATTTTAGAATCAGACAAAAAGAAGTTCGCCGATAAATTTGATTTGATTATTGATATAAAGGAATTGACCAAAAATCCCCAAAAATTAATAGAATCGCTCAATATCAGTAATGAGGAATTTAAAGCTTTTGATTACACTGATTATTTTAAAATTAATCCGCAATATCGCAGCAATTTTTCCGCCTATATTCCAATAATGACCGGATGCAACAATTTTTGCTCTTATTGCGCCGTCCCCTATACTCGGGGACGGGAAATGTCGCGCCTGGCCGAAGAAATAATGGCGGAAGTAAAGCGATTAGTTAAAAAAAAGTATAAAGAAATAACGCTACTGGGACAGAATGTGAATAGCTATATTTCACAAATTCCAAATAACAATCCCGAGTACTCGGAACAAATTACAAACAAATCATTCTTTTCTGTCATTGCGAGCTTTCCGTCCAGCAGGCGGAAAGCGTGGCAATCTCTTAACTCGCATACAACGCAAAAGATTGCTTCGGTCGTTTCACTCCCTCGCAATGACAAAAAAAACCAATTACCAATCAAAAATAAACAAATTAATTTTCCAGAATTATTAAAACAAATAAACGATATTCCAGGCGATTTCTGGATAAGATTCCTGACCAGCCACCCCAAAGATATAAGCGATGAATTAATTGAAACAATGGCAAAATACGAAAAGGTCTGCGAATACATACATTTGCCTATACAATCCGGTGATGACGAAATTTTACGAAAAATGAACCGGCGATATAATAGCACGCATTATTTAAAATTGATCAAAAAAATTCGACAAGTTTATGACTTGGAAGACTTGGAAACTAAGTTTCCAAGTGGAAACTTAGTTTCCAAGTCAGCGAAAAATTCGCCATCAAAAATTTGGCACCCGCCAGTAGCGATATCTACCGACATTATCGTTGGCTTTCCGGGCGAAACAAAAAAACAGTTTGAAAATACAGCAAAAATAATGGAAAAAGTAAAATTTGATATGGCTTATCTCGCCGAGTATTCGCCCAGGCCCGGAACCTCCGCGGCAAAGCTGAAGGATAACGTACCAATACTTGAAAAAAAACGCAGAAAAAAAATTCTCAACGATATTCTTAAAAAAACCGCCCTGGCGAATAATAAAAAATATATTGGAAAAACGGTTCAAGTTTTGATTGAAAAAATTGATGATAATTTTCTTTATGGGAAAACGAGAACTTTTAAGAATGTGAGAATATCGCTACCTGTCATTGCGAGAAGCGAAGCGACGAAGCAATCTCAAAACACACCGAACGCGAAAGAGATTGCTTCGCTAACGCTCGCAATGACAAAAATAAAGACGGGACAATTTCTTAAAGTAAAAATTACAAAAGCAAGTGTGTGGGGGTTAGAAGGAGAAATATTATAAAATTTTCAATTACCAATGGCCAATTTTCAATCAATTTTCAATTTTATAATTTTAAAATAAAAAAATCCAAGACATTGCTTGGAACCTAAAAGGAAAATAAAATATGTTATTTTTATTAAACATCTTTTATTTTCACTTTTAATACTTTTTTAGCAAGCCGTGGATCATTGAAAAAGTATTCTTCAAAAAATACTTTCAGTACTTTATTAATTTCGTCTTTACTCATTTTTCCTATATCATAGCCCTCCATACGCAGAAGTGGCGCTATGTTGTCCGCAAGCTCAAAGCTCAAGTCAACAACTTTTGCCATTTTATCCTCCATAAATTATGCTTATATATTAAACCATTAAAAAATAAATGTCAAGTGTCAAACCTCTTATTGTCATTCTTGGCCCTACTGCTTCCGGAAAATCAGAACTGGCTTTAAGGTTGGCCAAAAAATGCAATGGCGAGATTATTTCAGCGGATTCAAGGCAAATTTATCGGGAAATGGACATTGGAACGGCAAAGCCGTTCCAATGTCAAAAGTCAAAAGTCAAAAGTCAAAAGTACAATTCAAAATTTAAAAATAACAAATTAAAACCGATTTTAATACAAAACATTCCGCATTATTTAATAGACATTATCAATCCGGATGAAGAATTTTCTGTAGCGCAATACAAAGAATTGGCAATAAAAATAATCCGCGACATTCAAAGCCGCGGGAAAATTCCATTCTTGGTCGGCGGCACCGGGCTTTATGTTTCCGCAATGGTTGATAATTTGGAAATTCCGAAGGTCAAACCAAATTTGTCCCTGCGGAAAAAACTGGAAAAAATGCCGCTTGATAAATTATTGAAAAAATTAGAAAAATTAGACCCAATGACCCTTAAAATCATTGACAAAAAAAATAAACGGCGCATTATCCGCGCTTTAGAAGTGACTATTTCCACAAAAAAGCCTTTTTCAAAACAGAGAGAAAAAGGGAGGCCTCTTTTTGATGTTCTGGAAATCGGCATTGATGTTCCGCGCAAAGCGCTATACAAAAAAATCGACCAAAGAGTCAATAAAATGATTAAGCAAGGATTGGTTGATGAAACTAAAAAATTCGCTAAAAAATACTCATGGAAACTTCCTTCAATGAGCGGAATCGGCTACAAACAAATTGGGATGTATTTGCGCGGAGAAATTACGCTGGAAAAAGCAGGGGAGCTTATAAAATTCGCCACGCATGCTTACGCGCGTCGGCAAATGACTTGGTTCAGAAGAGATAAGAGAATAAAGTGGATAAAAATGGACACAGATAGTAACTTTAACAAAATTATCAAACTATGCAAAATGTTCTTACAAACTAAATAAAATGCTACAAAATTTTCAATTATCAATTACTCAATTTTCAATTAGAAATTAGTGAATTAGAAATTTAATAGAAATTGAAAATTAGAAATTAGAAATTAGAAATTTTTATCCTAGTTTTTTCTTCAATAATTCTATTACTATTTTTGGATTAGCCTTGCCTTTAGATATTTTCATCACTTTACCCACTAAAAATTGCAAAGCCTGCGTTTTTCCCGCCTTATAATCCCCTACCGAACCGGGGTTGTTTTTTATCGCTTCATCAACAGCCAGAGTTAAAGCGTCTTCGCCGCTTTCTTGCGCCAGACCTTTTTCTTCAATAATATTTGACGGATCTCCGCCAGTTGCGAACATTTCGAACAACACGATTTTGCCAGCGGCCGTGGATATTTTTCCTTCATAGACAATTATGACAAATTCGGCAAAATTTTCCGGACTAATTTTATCCGCGAGCCGACAAGCGGAAATATTAGCTTTTGTTTGCGCCAATAAATACTGGATATCGCCAATCAAATAATTAGCGGCTAATTTTACCATTTTTAAATACTCCTTGTCTCTTGCGGGCAACTTTTTATCGCGGATCCACGAATTTAGCTCCGAAACTGTTTCTTCAAAATACTCCGCGAGTTTTTTATCCGAAATCAAAATCTCAATATCTTGCGCCGGCAATTTATATTCTTCGGCAAATCGTTTTCGTTTTGCCGCAGGCAGCTCCGGCAATATATCTTCCGCCAAACGCTTGTCATCCGTAGCTTTAGCAAAGAATGACCATTTATCATTTGTCAAATCAAGCGGCGGCAAATCCGGCTCGGGAAAATAGCGGTAATCATGCGCTTCTTCTTTCGCGCGCTGTGAAAAACTTTTTCCCTTATTTTCATCCCACCCGCGGGTCTCCTGAATAATTTTTCCGCCGCTTTTCAAAGTCTCCGCCTGCCGTTTTATTTCATATTCAATTGAACGCTCTACCGCTTTAAAAGAGTTGAGGTTTTTTATTTCAACCTTTGTTCCCAATTCGCCGTTTTTTCCCAATGAAATATTCACTTCGCACCGCATTTGCCCTTTTTCCATCTCCGCGTCGGAAACCCCCAAATACCTGAAAATGAGCTGCAGTTCTTGGCAAAATTTTTTCGCTTCCGCCCCCGAAGAAATATCCGGTTCGGTCACTAATTCCATAAGCGGCGCTCCGGCGCGGTTAAAATCAATAAGCGAATAATCCGCGCCTTGCGGGTGTATTAATTTCCCCGTATCTTCTTCCAAATGAATTCTGGTTATTCTTATTTTTTTTATTTTTGAATTTTGATTTGCGTTTTTGGTTTTTGGTTTTTGGTTTTTGGTTTTTGTCTCAGATGCTTCGCTATTGCTTACAATTATATTTAAATATCCTTCCTTGCTCAATGGCTCGTCATATTGGCTTATCTGGTATCCTTTGGGCAGATCCGGATAAAAATAGTTCTTGCGGTCAAATTTGGAAAAATCATTAATTTTACAATTTAACGCCATTGCCGTTTTAAGCACCAGTCCCACAGCATTTTTGTTGATTACGGGCAAAGTTCCCGGGTGCCCCAGACAAATCGGACAAATATTGAAGTTGGGCGTTTTTTCGTCGGGATTGTTTGCGCAGCCGCAAAACATCTTTGAGTCAGTTTTTAATTCAGCATGCGCCTCTATGCCAATTTTAGCAGCGTAATCCGCCATAATTTTAATCTATTTTAATCTCGTAAGCGTCTTTCTAAATTCTTGATCGCATTTTTATATCTGTCCGCGTCACCAATATTAGCCATCTCTTCTTCTATTGCCTCAAAGCTTTTTAAAACATTTTGCTGCTCCTGCCTGTTAAGCATTTTGTTAATCACTGGATAAAGCACGTTTTCCTCATACATCAGATGACTGCTCAAAAGCGAAATATAGCCGTGAAGATTTTTCAGCACGGTTCTTTTATGAAAAACTTTATAATTCACAGAGTCCTTTAAAAGCGCCGCTAGCTTTCTGACATAGACTGCTCCTTCATCGTGTTCATTAATCATCGTCGCGACATTATTCAGCCCCAAGCCGGTAAGAGATCCTTTACGCGCCATAATTTTAAACAAAACGCTTTCTTCCTTTCTCCGGTGATAGCGATGGGTAAAATTATTAACTAAGCTTACCGCTTCTTTTAAAATTCCGGGGTCAATCTTTTTTCTTTCTTTTATCATTATCGCGCAGGTATTTAATATATTTATGATATCCTTGATGGTTTTATGGTCGGCTTTCAAAACATCGGTTGGCTTTTGGTGGCGCATGGTTTTAGTGTTTACCCGCCTAAGTTTTCCAAGGGAAAATTTTGGCGGGTTAATTAATTATTGTTATATCATTTTATTCGCGATAAACAAAATTGTCAAAAAAGTTTCTCCGCGATTTAATAACGAGCGGCTTATCCTGATTATATTCCAAATTATTTTTTACCGCAATTTCCGCCTTTTCAAGCTCTATTCCCAAATCAAAAGCGTGCGCTGTTTGTGAAACGGCGTTGGCTGCCAGCAGTTTATTATACATCGCCATGGCCGCTTTTGAAACAACTCCGTCTTGCTTGAATTCTTCCAAAAATTTTCCGTTGGGTGAATAATGCTTCGCAATAATGTCTTTTTTATCAATAGTGATTATGAAATATCCGCGCGGATCCAAAACGCATTCAAAACTTTTGCCATATTCTTCAATTATTTTTTCCGCTGCCTGCCATTCATTGTCGTAAATATGGGCGCAGTTGGAAAAAATTGTCAAAGTACCGACTTTATATTCAAGCTTATCGGCAATATATTTTTGAAGGCGCCGAAGTCCGAAAGCGTTTAACGCCCAGCCGGAAAAAATCGCATGACTTCTGAAATAAGCCGTAAGATTTAATTTGCCGCCAAGTGTAGTTGCTTGAACCAAGCACATACAGGGCGCGCGCGACGCTTTATGGTCAGCGGTCAAATCAAACATCACGGCAATAGCGGCTCTATCAGTCGGATATTTCTTTAAATACGGAATAACAACTTCTTCCACCTGATTGATTCCTTTGTAATTCCAGAGCCGCTCGCCATAGGTATACACTTCGTCTCCTTTGTCGCCGGACATAATATAGCGGCAATATTTTTCAATTTCTTCTTTGCTGACCCGCATGTAGGGAAATATCTGCGGATTAAAAGAATCCTCGTCAGTGACTACGGCCGCGATATTGAACAGCTCGCGCACAGAATTTCCGTACCATGTGCTTTGGATCACGCCGAAGCGCCGGATATTCTTTAAAATTTCAAGCCATGCCGGACCGATGAACTTATGCCTTACCGCATATACCGTTCCTTCGCTGGGAAAAGACGCTGCCAGTTCGTTTTGGGCATCCGGAAAAATTTGCGGCGCGGAAAACGGCTTTCCTGCCGGTTTATACGCTTTAATTTTTTCCAAAATTTTTTGAGCATCATTAATACCAATAAGATTTTCGCACCTGACATTTTTTCTCACTATTTCAATCGCTTCCAAAGGAATCTCTTTCTGAATTGCGGCAAAGTCATGGCCAATGATGTTGTTATTTTTATCCGTTCCTTTTTCAAAAAAATCCAACAATGCCTTGCCGCTGCCGGATAATTCTGTTCCGCAAATAATAAGATAACGGATATTGGGATTGGTAAGAATATTTCGCAAAATGAAATTTATTCCTTCCTTGGAATATAATTGCCCCACCACGGAAAAAAGATTGGAATCAATTTTATCCGCAATTGATTTTGCCGGCGTCCAAAGAGTGACAATCGCGACTTCGCTTTTCGGATTCCCGTAAATCAAGTTATCTTTGAAGTACACCGGCCATTTTGTTTCGTCTGAACACGCAGAACTATTTGGTTTTTGAGGATCGCTCATATTTTTTAACCCACTCATTAATCTTTGAAATAGTTAAAATGAAATTTTTATGCACCTTTAGTTTCTTTCTGGTAATTTCGGATGGTTTAACCCATAAATAATCTTTGATATCATACTTTCTTTCCAACGCCTCTTGCGATCTTTTCAAAATTATTTTTCCGCCTCGTGGAAATTTCGCGGCATAGGTCTCGACCAGAATAAAAATTCCATATTTTTTGTAAGGGTTATCACCCTCCGCGTAAGAAATCCTCGTATCAATCAATCGCGCCTTATTTTTGTCAATTTTAATTCCAATTTCTTCTTTCGTCTCCCGAATGGCCGCGTCCAAAAATTGCTCCTTGTTTTTGTAATCAACTTCTCCGCCCGGGACCGTCCAGATGTCATAATTATTTTTCTCGCGCGTTAAAAGGATATCACCTTTGTCGTTTACTAATACCAGCGAGGCGATAAAATACGCCTTTTGCGCCGGAAAATCAAGTTTTTGCAATTTCTTTTTCATTACTTTAATCTACCATAATTAAGGTTTTTTTTCAAATGGAAAAAGGGGGGCAATAAAAAAAGAGAGGCAGTTATAGTTTGTCCTCTCTAAAATCTGCTCCGAACATTGAGCATTCTATAAAGTTCCAATAGTTTTTTAGCATAGTTGGGATAGATTTTAATATCCCATGCATTTATTTCCTCTATTGAACTCGGAAGAGACGTCGCCTTATAATCTACAATCATGCAACCCTTCTCTGGCACCTTGTTTAATTGAATATCTTTCTTCCACCATATATCTGAATATCCATAGGACAGTATAATAAGTCCAATTCCTTTATAAGGATCGTACTCTTTGGTGGGATAGATAAACTGTGGCTCGCCTATAAGAACCAACCTTTTCGGGTCTAATTCAATCCCTACTTCTTCATAGACTTCCGCAACCGCTGCATCGCGCGGCATTTGCCCTTTGCGAACCTTTGTTTCTCCGCCCGGTGGTGTCCAGATTTTAATATCTTTTTTGGCTCTGTCTTCTGAAAGGGTTAACAGAATTTTCCCTGTTATATCCACAAGAGTAACATTGGCAAATATATAAAATGCCGATGCGGGATATTCTTGCTTACCGAACACTGGTTCTAAACTTCTAAATATTGGTTTATCTGTCGTTTCTATTCCTCCTAATTTTGTGTACAAAAAAACTTTTACAAGCCTTTTCTGTCTAAATCTTACTCTCAAATCTTAATTATGTCAACCCTCTTGCTTGCCATCACGCATTCGCCGTCAAAACAAAAATTGTCGTTAAACCTTGCCATGGCTTTTATTTTACGACAAATCTATGCTATAATTATACTGTAACAATGACAATGAATAACTAAAAAATATTATCAAAATGAATGGCTATGAAGAAATACAAATACTATTTTAAAAAACCGAGGTCGGAAATTGTAAAAGACGTTTTTTATTGGCTGATGGTTGCTGGAATGATTTCACTTGCCGCCACTTCGCCTTGTTTCATAAAAAATTTGTTTAACCAACATCAAAAATGGAAAAAATACCCTAAAAAGAAAATATTCGATACTTTTTATAATCTTAAAAGACAAGGGTTCATAGAGATACAAAAGTATGATCATCAAATTTATATTTCTTTAACCGATGAAGGAAAAAAGAAAGCTAATTGGTTGCAAATTGACAGTCTAAAAATAAACAAGCCCAAGAAATGGGATAGAAAATGGCGAATCGTAATATTTGACATCGCCCAACTTAAAAAGATTTATCGAGAAGCATTTAGGGGAAAACTAAAAGAATTGGGATTTTACCAGCTTCAAAAAAGTACTTGGATTCATCCTTTTGATTGCCGGCCAGAAATCGAATTACTAAAAGATTTTTTTGGATTTACAGAAAGTGAGTTAAGATTAATAGTAGCTGCTGATATCGGCAACGATTCAAAATTAAAAAAGATTTTTAAATTGGACTGATTGGTGGTCGAATTGACACCAACCCATAAACAACAGCTATGCATAATATATGAATCGCTGTTTTATTTATTGTCGTAGAACCTTGCCATGGCGTTTTTATTACGACAAAAAATTATTCATAATTTTATAAATAACGATGTTGAAATTTTTAAAATAAAAACGGCTAAGAATTTTTTCTTGAACCGCTGATTTTTTATAACATTTTTATCCGCCTAAAATTATTGTGCGAGAAATTCTACTTTAATTTAGCACATTTAAGGTTTTTTTTCAAATAAAAATTGCGGTTAAATAATAAGACTTTCCGCTTTAATAAAAAGGTCTTTTTTTTATTTTGTGGAATTGGGTGAAGGGTTAGATTTTCACTATGTCAACTCCCCTGCTTGCCATTACTCGCTCGCCGTCAAAAACCGAGGAACCGCGGGAATAAACCAGTTTTTTGAATCCGGCCAATGCCACGAGTTTGGCGCAAGCAGGACACGGAAAATGCGTCACATATAAAGTTGTATCTTTTAGTGAAACACCTTCATTTGCCGCCAAAGATATAATAGTCGCTTCGGCATGAGTGACGCTACAAATTTCCGGCTGCTTACCGGGCGCGATTGAGTCGCGGATGCACCCGATTTTATAGCACTCATCGTCACTTGGAAGCATTTTGTTGAACCCACGAAAAATGATTTTTCCATCTTTTACCGCCACTGCTCCGACTTGCCGCCACCAGCATTTTGATTTTTCCGCCTCCTTTTCGGCTTCGGCCATAAACTTTCGGTATTTGACTAATTCTTTTTGTGGAATTTTTGAGACATCCTTTTTAAACTCTTGAACCTTTGAGTCCTGCCAGCGCAATCTAATATCAAAGTATTGAATAATATCTTTATAATTTTCTAAATATTTTTCAGCAAAGTCCTCACTTTTATCGCCCTTAAGAATGATTATTTTCCCCGGCTTAATTTTCTTTAAAATATCGGAAAAATTAACCGCTCCTTCGGTACCCTTGGTCTGCATGACAGTATGAAGTTCATCAATAAATAAAATAATAGACCGATTAGAATTACGAATTTCTTCAACAATCTTTTTTACCCGTTCTTCAAATTCACCTCTATATTTTGTACCAGCTAATAACTCTGAAACTCGTAAAGATAAAATTCTTTTGTTTTGCAAAACATCAGGCACATCGCCAGTTACAATTCCCATTGCCAAACCCTCAACAATAGCTGTCTTACCTACACCCGGAGGACCAACTAAAATAACATTATTTTTATGACGACGAGTCAGGACTTGAGTAGCCCGCAAAATCTCTTCTTCACGCCCTATCACTGGATCAATTTTACCTTCCGTAGCTAAAGCAGTCAGATCAAGCGAAAACATCTCTAAATTTCTTGTCCCCACATTAGCACCTGTCTTGTTTCCAAA
>JAHIHE010000024.1 GCA_018899995.1 Patescibacteria group bacterium
CCGGTTGCCTGCACCACGCCTGTCACTACTCAATATATGCAGAGGCCGCCTACTGCGCCTACCGGCTATACTTACACACTTCCGACAACAGGTATGAATCCTACGGCTTCCTATACAATGCAAGCCGCAGGTTTTGCCGGTACGCAGACATTCACTTGCGCGAACGGCAGTTGCTATTGCAGTGTAGGTAATGGATGCAAGCAGTAATTTCACTTATTCTTTTAAAAGAATGCGCAAAAGCAGGGAAATTACCCTGCTTTTGTTATGGTATTTTTTCTGTTTAATATATATACTTGTTTTATGGTATAATATTTCTGTAATGCCAAATGCCAAAGCTCAAATGTCAATTCAAATCCAAAACCTAAAATCCAAAAGATTAATTTGACATTTGGATTTTGAGCTTGATTTGGAATAATTTGGATTTTGACATTTGAATTTAGCCAATTAAAAAATAAAATACTTTAGCTTCTGAATTAATGATTATGTTTCTATTCTATATATTTATGTTCTTTCTCGGCCTTATCGCCGGCAGTTTTTTAAATGTTGTGATTTGCCGCTTGGAAACTGGAGAAACAATGGTCAGCGGCCGGTCGCATTGTCCGCGTTGCGGCCATATTTTGGCGTGGTATGATTTAGTTCCTGTTTTTAGTTTTTTAATGCTTAAGGGTAAGTGCCGATATTGCGGAAAACCCATAAGCATTCAATATCCGATGGTGGAGATGGCAACAGGAATACTTTTTCTTTCAATTTTCAATTACCAATTTTCAATTTTCAATGAATTTTCAATATCTAATTTTCAATTTTTAAATTCCGCATTTAATTTTTTCTACTTTCTACTTTCTACTTTCTACTTTCTTTTTATCATTTCTTCCTTAATTATTATTTTCGTTTATGACCTGCGGCATTACATCATTCCGGATAAAATTGTTTATCCGGCGATTATAGTATCAGTTATTTATTCATTGTTTGAAAATTTGAATTTTGGACATTGGGATTTGTTTGGAAATTGGAAATTGGAAATTGGAAATTTAATAACTCTCTTTAACCCTTTTATTGCCGCTATTCTGACTGGCGCCTTCTTTTTAAGCATCGTCCTTATTACTAAGGGTGCCGGTATGGGCGGAGGAGATGTTAAAATCGCCTTTTTAATGGGGCTGATTCTCGGCTGGCCAAAGGTTTTAGCCGCGCTTTTTTTGGCTTTTACTGCAGGAGCAATTTATGGTATTATTTTGATACTGATGAGAAAAAAAACGCTCAAAAGTAAAGTTCCTTTCGGACCGTTTTTAGTTGCCGGAACCCTCGTTGCTTTATTTTGGGGAGGGGAGATAATGAGGTGGTACTTCGGGTATTTATTTTAATAAATAGGATAAAATGCAATTTCTAATTTTCAATTTCTAATTTCTATTAAATTTTGAATAAATCAATTTTTAAACCCAAAGAGCAACGAATACGATTTGAAAGAAAGAGCGGTAAAAATTAGAAATTAAATCATTAGAAATTTAATGAAAATTAAAAATTATAAAATTGAAAATTACTGAGATAGAATTATTATTTTAAATTCCAGCAACTTTAATATTCATAAATGTTTTATCTTTCTCAAAAGCGAGTTAAGAACCGTGGCTATACCCTTGTTGAGCTTCTTATAGTTGTTGCCATAATTTCAATTATGTCGGTTGTTTCTTTTTCTAATTACGGAACAAGCAGAAAAAATGTCGTTTTGCGGCAGGAGGCGCAGAAGGTGATTTTGGACTTGCGCCAGGCGCAAAATATGGCTATGAACACGGTAAAATTCAACGGACAAATTCCTTCGGGGGGATATGGCATTCGTTTTGATGTTTTATCTTCCGACGCTTACATTATTTATGCGGATACCGACAACAGCGCAACTTATAGCGGAGCCGGAGAAATATTTATCACTCGCGCCATTGGCTCGCCCGTTATAATTAGCGGAATCAGTATAGGAATAAATCTTGGTTCGCTTAATCCGGCTTCGCCTGTGGATATAAATTTCGTTCCGCCTGATCCAAAAGTGAAAATTAACACCAATGATAATTATTTCACTAAAATTACACTTCGTTACGGCGGCGCCGGTGGACCGACAAAAGATATAACCATCAACGGGATAACAGGGCAGATTTCGGGGAACTAATAGCAAAATTTACAATTTTCAATTATCAATTTTCATTAAACCCCGTTAGAAATCCTAAGACAATCAAGATTTTTAATAAAGAATTACCTTTTTACTGAAAATTTTTGGAAATTTCTAACGGGGTAAATTATCAATTAACCAATTTTCAAGTATTTGAATTGCATTTTTTATTTAGAAATTAGAAATTAAAAATTGATTAGAAATTAGAAATTAAAAATTAGAAATTTGGGGCAATCTTTATTTTTTAAAAATGTTAAATTACTGAAATGAATTGTGGCAATAAAGTACAAACAAAGTTAGATGCTTCCGGCTTCACTCTTGTTGAAGTTATGATTGCCGTGGCGGTTCTTTCCATCGGTCTGCTCGGCGCCGCAAATTTAATCACTTATAATATTTCCAATTCCGCGAAAGCGATTAACAAAACAATAGCCACAAACTTGGCGCAGGAAGGCATAGAGCTTGCGCGCAATATACGAGACACCAATTGGTTTAGCGGTTCTTCGTGGGACAATAATTTAGTGCAAGGGCTTGGCAATATAAGGCGAATAAAATTTTTTTGCGGCGGGCTGATTAATCAAAACATAAATCCGGCTCCTGCCAATATAGACGCTTGCGGCGCCGCTTGCCGGGTTTATACATATATAAAGATTTCTGACGGCTCAAAATGTTATTCTGACGATTTCGGCAATCGGGCCGGCTATAACGCCCCCCAAGCAACCGATTTTTACCGGCTCATAATTTTAGATAAATTGGACGCCAATTCAATTCTGGCAACAGCAAACATCAAATGGTTGGAACGAGGCGACGCGCGCTATTTAACCACTCAAGAAATTTTATATAACTGGCGGTAGAGGGCAATTAAGCAATTAAGCAATTAAGCAATTAAGCAATTAAGCAATTAAGCAATTAAGCAATTAAGCAATTAAG
>JAHIHE010000025.1 GCA_018899995.1 Patescibacteria group bacterium
ATCGCCCTCAATCAGCAAATTTACCCCATTAGAAATTTCATTTCTAACGGGGCGAGTCGGTTTGTCTTTGTCGGTAATTATTTCTTTATTTTTTACTTCTTTCAACACCGGCAATTTTTCTTTGCACATTTCAACAACATCCTCCGGCTTGTTTTCCCAAACCAAGCCGTATTTCTTTTTTTTCTTTAATTCCTTTAATTCCTTTTTTAGCCGTTCAATCTCGGCTAAAAATTTTTCTTGAGATGAATTTTGATTATTCTTTGTTTTCATAATCTTAAATCAAGTTTTTTTCTTTAAAACTGAAAAATCCATTTTTGGTAACAATAATATGGTCATTTATTTCAATACCCATAATTTTGCCAACTTCTACTAATCTTTTGGTAATCACCAAGTCGTCTTCTGACGGCTCGGGGTCGCCCGAAGGATGATTGTGCGCCAAAACTATTTGAGCGGCTAAATATCTAACGGCCGGCTCAAAAACTTCTCTATGGTGGACTAAATTTGCATTAAGAGAGCCAATTGAAACCGTTTCTTTATAGATTAACTTATTGCGAGCATCCAGATATAAGACAACGAAATTTTCTTTTTTATTCTCTTTAATGTGCTCAGTCTCTTTAGTAACATCTTGAATAGAATTAATATACACTTCTTTTTCTGATTTTTCTTTAAATAAGCGGCTACCCAATTCAATTGCCGCCAAAATTTGGACAGCTTTCGTTGGCCCCACCCCGCGTATATTCCTTAATTCTTCGTAGGAAGCGTCTAAAAGTTTTTTATCGCCATATTTTTCCAAAATATCCTTGGCGACTTCTACCGCATTTTTACCCTTTAGTCCTGTACGCAAGATAATGGCTAATAATTCTTCTTTCTTTAATGCCCTCGCGCCTTTCTTTGTTAATTTCTCCCGCGGTCTTTCAAATTCTGGCAATTCTTTAATTGTTTTCTTAACTTTGATTTCCATAATTAAGATTTTATTAAATCATCAACGCTTACATTTAATCCCTTGGCGATTTTCTTTAGTGTTTCAATGCGGGGATCGGTTGTTGCCCCAGTCTCAATTTTAGTCAAAGTATGCAAAGTAACGCCAGCAAGTTTTGACAACTTGTCTTGCGAAACACCGAGCTTGTCTCGGTATTTTTTTATATTCATTGCTATGGTTGATATATCTTTTGACATTATAGTAAAGTTTTACTATACTTTAATTGCATTACTTCATTCCACCTGTTATTATTAGTATATGCAATTTTTAGGATTTAATCAATCAAAAAGGGAGTTCCTTGTCGTTGCCCGCGCGAGCGAGGCGGGAAACCGAAACTTTACAAATTGGCTGGGAGACTAGGAATCTCCGCCATAGGCGGATGCGCCTTGGGCGCAGAACAAAAATAACAATGTTTTATTTCTCGCCGAGAGCTGCGGGACTTGGATTCGGACCAAGATAAACAGCTCCAGAGGCTGCTGTCCTACCATTAGACGATCCCGCAGCTCTCGGCGTAAATATTTATTTATTTGTTAATATTTTATCTAAAAGCTCTCTTCCTTTGCCAGATTTTAAAAATACTTCCCGTTTTCTTGCTTCACTTAAAGTAGAAAATTTTTCGCTGTAAACAACTATCCACGGCATTCTTCCTTTTGTATATCGACACCTGCCTTGATTATGCTCTATTATCCGAGTTTCTAAATCTTCCGTACTACCAACATAACGACTACCGTGCGAAGTGCTTTTTAAGACGTAAACATTATACATGAATTAATCTAATTTCTTATAGAGGATTCTCCGCCATAGGCGGATGCGCCTTGGGCGCAGAACCAAGATACTCGCCTCCAGAGCCCGCTTGCCTACCTTTAGCAGATCTCCCAAAAAATTTTTATTTCAAACTTTTTCTTAAAATCAGCGCCGGCATACCGTCATCAAACCAATTTTCTACCCGCCCCTCGTTTTTAAATCCGTTTTTAAGGTAGAAGTTTCGCGCGGGTATATCTTCTTTTTCTATCCCAATGTCAACATAGAGCGAATCATTTTTAGGTGGATTATTACTTACATCATTTTCAACCAGCTTTAAAATTGCGCTACCAATCCCCTGCCGCTGATATTCGGGATGTACAACCATATAAAAAATCCAATTCTTGGGAAAATCATATTTGGTAACCATTATACCTCCAATAATATCGCCTTTGCACTCGGCAACATAGTGGTATCCCATCTCCAAAAGCGAGTCCTCAAGAAATTTTGCTGTTAGCCACTTTTGGTCGCCAAAATTCGCTTTTCCAATTTCAAAAAGATCTTTCAGGTCAGGAACGATTGCTTTGCGAAAATTTACTTTTTTAAAATCAAGTTTGCTTTTCATTTAAATACCTTAAGTTCTCATTTATTTTACCGAAAAATCACAAAAAAATCAAGCGCCACTCGGCGCTTGTATTGTTAACTTATTTCTTGAAGCTCAAGGTCTTCGGGCCAAAATGCCCAGCTACTTACATATATTTTCCCCTTTTCTACTTTTTTGTTCCATGGATCTCCAACAATCCCATTGAGAACTGGCTCTCCTTTTGAAAACCATAATCCCATGAAATCCTTTAACTCCTTACTGCCCGGGGTAGCTGGGCTAGCTCCTGTACTTTTGCTAAGAATGACGATTTTTTTCAACTTTGCTGCTTCTGGAGTCCCTTGCTTTGCGTTTTGCGCGGCAATTTGTTCATTTACTTCTTCTTGGCTTATCGTATAAACACCTCCGATTTTGATATTATCAAAACTACGCTTAATTGTCAATATCATTCCTACGCCTTCAAATATTTTCTTATCGCAAACAAGCTGCTTAAAACGCCTATTGCCACGCCAAGCAGAAGTTCTACGCCAAAAATGAAAAGCGCGTTTTGCCTGAAATAAGAAGTGATTGTATCGCCTATCAAAAATCTGTTAATAATGTCAGAACCAAAGTATACAAACAGCGCCAAAATCACGATTGAAATAATGCTGCCAATTACGCCGTAGAGCGCTCCTTCAACAATAAAAGGCGCGCGGATATACCAATTTCCCGCTCCGACAAGCCGCATAATTTCCACTTCCTGGCGGTAGCCGTACATTGTCAGGCGTATGGCATTAAAAATCACGAAAACCGAAATAATCGCGAAAATCAAGCTTATCCACAAACCGCCTTTCTGAATCGCGTTAACGATAGAGGAAAGTTTTTCAATCCCCTGCTTATTCTGCTCAAAATTAATTTTGTTGATTATCTCGGCATATTTTCCGCGGGACAAAAAATCGCTGATTTTCGGATAATCGTCAATATTTTTGGCTTTAATGTTCAGGGTGGCGTAAAGAGGATTAGTATCCAGTTCTGCTATGCCTTGGGAAATAACCGGATTGCTTGAATGTTTCGCTTTAAATCTTTCCCATGCCTCGTCTTTTGAAAGATAGTTAAAGCTTTTCACTTCGGGCATTGCCGCGAGCTCGTCGCGGACTTTGAAAATACTTTCTTCCGAAACATCGGGGTTAAAATAAACACTGATATCAATCTTGTCCTTAAAATTTTCTACCGCTTTCTGGCCTAAAAAATTAAGGACCAGCAAAATGCTTATTGAAAGAAGCGTTACCGTCATAATGCTCGTTGTGGCGATATTAACCGTGCCGTTACGCCAAAAATTTATTGCTCCCGCTTTCAAAATTCTCTTAAGATTGATAAAAAACATGATGATAATTTTAAATATTAACTCGAAAAAAAACAAAAGATTTTACATTTGAGATTTGGTTTTGACATTTGACATTTGAACTTTGACATTAAATAATATATTTCCCGTTTGTGGCCTGGTCCTGCGCGATTCGGCCTTTATCCAAAGTTACCACCCGCTTATTCAAAGAATTGACGATTTCCCTGTTGTGAGTCGCCAAAATTATGGTTGTTCCCATTTCGTTGATTTTTGTCAAAAGTTTTATAATTTCCCATGTGTTCAGCAAATCAAGGTTTCCGGTTAGCTCATCGGCAATAAGAATTGCCGGATGATGCACAATGGCGCGCGCCAAAGCCGCTCTTTGCTGTTCGCCTCCGGAAAGCTGGCGCGGATAAAAGCCGCTTTTGTCTTTTATGCCCATAATATCAAGAGACACCAAAACATCGCGGTCAATTTCTTCATTTGTCCGACCCAAAACTTCAAGGGTGAAAGCGACATTTTCATAAATGGTCTTGTTGGGCATCATGCGAAAGTCCTGAAAAACCACTCCGATATTGCGCCGCAGATTCGGCAGATAATAATCGCTCACTTTGCTCAACATCAATTTATCAAAAAAAATCTCGCCACTGGTCGGTCTTTCTTCAACAATAATCAATTTTAAAAGCGTGGACTTTCCGGCCCCGGATTGCCCGACAACAGAAACAAATTCCCCCCTTGATATTTCCAAATTAATATTGTCAAGAGAAAGAACGCTGCCGTGGTTATAATACACTTTGCTTACTTCTTTGAAAATAATCATAGGTATGGTTAGTAGTTGGTAGTTTGTAGGTGGTAGGTGGTACTAATTTAAAAAATACCGTATTGCCGCTACTACAAACTGCACGCTACAACCTGCTTACTAAATTACTTTCTACCAGTATTTCTTAAATACGCTTCTATGAATTCTATTATACCACCATCCAGAACTTTGCCAATATCTGGTGTTTCGTATCCGGTACGATGATCTTTGACTAATTTATAAGGATGCAAAACATAACTGCGAATCTGGTTGCCCCATTCAGCTGATTTAAATTCCCCGCGGATTTTTTTCTTTTCCATATCGCGCTCGGCCAAAAATTTCTGATGCAGTTTTGCCCGCAAAACTTTCATCGCCGTTTCGCGGTTCTGCAGCTGGCTTCGCTCGCTCTGGCAGGCAACCACGATTCTGGTGGGAATATGCGTAACGCGCACAGCTGACTCGGTTTTATTGGTATATTGGCCTCCCGGACCAGAAGACCGAAAAGTGTCAATTCTTAAATCCTTTGGGTCTATTTTCACTTCTGTCCCGAGTACTCGGGATTCTCCGATTTCCGGCAATAGCTCCACTAAAGCGAAAGAAGTGTGGCGCATTGCTTCGGCGTCAAAAGGAGAAATTCGCACCAAACGGTGCACTCCGGCTTCTGACTTGAAGTATCCGTAGGCATAATGGCCTAAAATTTCAATTGTCACGCTTTTTACGCCGGCCTCTTTTCCCCAGCTCTGGTCAATGATTTTTGCCCTTAAATCCATTATTTCGGAAAATTTCAAATACATCCGCAGAAGCATTTGCGCCCAATCCTGGGCGTCAGTGCCGCCGGCTCCGGCATGAATCGCCATTATGGCGTTGCCGGAATCGTATTTTTCAACAAACAGGGTTTTAAATTCAAAAGCGGAAAACCGCTTTTGTAAAACGGCGAATCTTTTTATAGTGTCGGCTTCCAATTCTTTATCCGGCGCTTCAGCCACCAATTTGATTGAGTCCTCCAAATCCGCGATTTCTTTTTCCAAATTTTCAAAGTCAGTTAGTTCTTTTTTGATTTGCTCCAGATTTTTCAGGGTATCTTTGGCGTTCTCCGGATTTTTCCAAAAATCCGGCTCTTCGGAGTCTTTTTCCAAACCGACAATTTCGGCTTTCAGTTTCGGGATATTAAGGATTTTCGCCAGATCCCCAAGCCGGCTTTTGAAAGTTTTTAATTGCGGCAAAATTTCTTCCATATTCTTTTTTTCTCTTTCAATAAGTTCAATAGATCGTTAAACTTCAAAACAATACAATTATATCACAAAAAAACAAATTAAAAAAATACTCATTAAAATTTAATCTTCAATTTGCCCAATTCGCTATTTATCCACTTTTCCGCTTCTTGTTCGTTTTTTTCAATCGCCATTTCCACTCCTCGCTTGGCGATTTCAAGTAATGATTTAGACAGTTTTCTATCATCAAAAGATTTTTTAACAAGTTCCGAAATTTCTTTTTGTTTATCGCTTTTCAAAATTGGGATAATGGTAGCTTTCACTTGATCTGGCCTCCAGTGATTTATGATTGATCCGCCAGCATCGCGTTCAATTTGTTTTTGAGCAATAACTGAATTTAAAACAAGAGTTAAATATTCCGGCAATACTTGCTGATTGTCTATTTTTAATCTTAAAATACCGCCAGAAACGATCATTTTTCGCGTTTCTTCGTTTAGATAATAGGCAATGCCGGGCGTTGCGTCTTTTGAAAGCAATATTTCGCCTTTCTTGGGCTGATGAGTTTTAAGTTCCGCGTATAATTCTTCAGAAATAAATTGTTGGTTATTGTCAGAAAATTCAAATTTAGAAAGATTACTCACACGAACAAAAGGGACTCCGCTTTCTTGATACGCTTCGCTTCCCGGCTCAACGCTTTTTTTGATTTTCACTAAATTCCCCAATTCATCAAACCCGCCCTTGTATTTTTTCACCGCTTCAACAATTTCCTCGTATTTCGGTTGAAAATACTCCGCGTCAAAACGCTCGGCTTTTTGCGTGTCGGAAAAGTTTTTTACAAAAGCGAGTTTGTGTTTTTGTTTCCAACCCAAAAGCCCGAGTTCGGAAAGAAGTAATTGTTCGGCTTGAGAATAAAGATTTTTGCCTTGAATGCTAAATAAAAAATATTGTTCAACAAGTTTATGGATTTTTTCCTGAAAATCTTTTTTAAGAAGTGGCACAATAACGCTTCTAACCGACTCTTTATCAATACTTAGTGGTACAGCCCCCGTAACCCTTTGTTCTAGTAATAACTGGCCATACTTACATATCAAAAAAACATATAAAAAATAGTTGTTTAAACTTTCTCTTGGACGAATCATAAACTGGTTCATTCCCAAAGATATTTTTTTATCCAAAGGCGGA